>JASHOK010000014.1 GCA_030041175.1 Thermoplasmata archaeon
CGCCGATGACGGGCACGACCTGCGGGAGCTCCGCTCGATCGATCTGATGACGGAACACCCCGGTGCGGTGGAGCGACTGGACGACCTGACGTTCCGGGTGCGGTCGTCTTCTGGACGCGGCTTCTACCGGGTCCAGCGCAAGGAAGGAATTTGGACCTGCGAGTGCGGGGACTGGGAGGATAGGCACCTTCCATGCAAGCACATGCTGGCGACCGCCAGGGCCCTCGACCCTTCTCCTCCCGCGCTCGTCGATATCCAGGTTGACGAACCGGTCCGGCGTCCAAGCCAGGACTGGAGCGCATACGATGCCGCCCAACAAGCCGAGCACGGCCTGTTCGACTCTCTCCTGTGGCATCTGCTGGAGGAGGTCGACGAACCGCTTCCGGCGGTCGACAAGCGTGGCCGGAAGCCCATTCCGCTGCGCACTCAGCTCATGGTGGCGGTCCGGAAGGTTCACCTCGCGGAATCATGCCGCCGGGCGAGGGGTCTGATCCAGAAGCTGAACGAGGGGCCGTCGGGTCTGATGGCACGGATTCCCAACTACGCAACCCCCTCTCGATTGCTGAACCGGCCAGAGATCACCCAGACACTCATCGACCTGGTGCACCGGTCCTCCGAGGTCCTGGTCGAACTGGAAGATTCGGAAACGGTAGCGATTGACTCAACTGGATTTTGCACGACATGCATGGGTGCCTACTGTACCGAGATGCACGACCAGACCCGACGACACATGTGGGTCAAGGCGCACGTCGCAGTCGGGGTCAAGACTCATGCGATCCTATCGGTACGAATCACCGACGAGCACGGAGCGGATTATCGCCAGTTCGAGCCGCTCGTGCGATCGATGACGGAGCGGGGGCTATCGTTCTCGACAGTCTGCGCGGACAAAGCCTACACCGGACGGTCCAACTACGCCCTCGCCGAAGAACTTGGGTTTGCCCTCTATTCGCCCTTCAAGTCCCGGGACACGCCTAGGACCACGACCCGCCATCATCGGGAGATCAGCAGCTCACGCCTCTGGCGCGACATGTACTACCAGTTCCAGCTGCACCGGGATGAATGGGAGGCCAGGTATCATCCCCGTTCCAATGCGGAGGCCGTCTTCTCCGCGATCAAGCGGAAACTGGGGGAGCCTCTATTCTCGAAGAACCCGACCGCCCGGATTAACGAGCTCCTGGCCAAGCTCTTGTCGTACAACCTTGGAGTCATTGTCCACGAGTTGTTCGAGCACAAGATCGACCTCGGGGTGGCAGGTCTGCAGTACTCGGCCCCTCGCCCACGGACCCGTGCGGCTCCAAAACCGGAGCCAAGCCCGGGAGTTGAATGTGATTTTATTGTCGAGCCTGTGACGGAATATCCGCATGCCGGGCCGGAGGTCTGAATAAAATCCCAAAGTTTTGCCGACCCCAATGCTTAAATCGCTAGGCCGGCATATCAGTCAAATGTCAGACAAAAATGCCAATTGCGTCTGACAGACTATGGCCGAGACCTCCGAGCGCGTTACCGTACGCATTCCTCAGGACCTGATCGAGAAGCTTCGGCAGATCCAGGAATCGAAGAGCACGGCCACCATCTCGGACACGATCCGGGAGGCGCTCGAGCGGTACGTCGAGGTCAATCTTCCGCCTCCGAACATCACGAAGGTCGTGGTGGACCTCTCCCGACAGGACAATCGGCAGCTCGAAGAGTTCGTCCGAGAGGGAGGCTCCGTCTCGGTCGATGACGCCGTCCGGTCGGCCGTTCGCGAGTACATTCGAACCCGGGTGGAGCAGCTGAGCCAGGCCCCCTCGCGACCCCGGCGGGACTCCGACAGCGTACCGGCCTCGGGGGAGACGCCTGCCCCCTAGGCCCTCCACCGGGGCCGCCTGATCATGGAGCCGGACTCTCTCGAGGCATGGGCCTCGGCGAACCTGAAGAGTACGTTCGGGGTAATCGGTCTGGGCGGCGCCGGGAGCGAAGCGGCGCAAGACCTCGTAGAGCTCGGGATCACCGGGGTCGAGACCTGTGTCATCAACACCGATGCGCGAAACTTGGACCGCGTCCACGCGGACCGAAAGGTCCTGATCGGTCAACGCCACCTGAAGGGAGGCGGGAGCGGCGGCGACCGCGAAGCGGTTCTCGCCGCCATCGAGGATGGCAAGGATGACCTTCAGGCCCGGCTCGAGGAGTTCGAGATCGTCTTCCTCGTGGCAGGCCTCGGCGGCGGTACCGGCAGCGCCCTGCTTCCGTATCTCGCTGGCCTTCTTCGCAAGAGCCACTCGCTCGCGATTCCGATCGCGTTCCTCCCCTTCCACGTTGAGCTCGACAGTAACCCGGTGCGTCGGGCAAACTCGTTGCAGGCGCTCGAGGAGCTGGAGCACCTGGACGGCCTGCTGCTGGCGCTTTCCAACGAGAAGCTCCGGCGATTCGAGAACTTGCCCTTGCAGCGCGTTTTCCACGTCCGCAACACGTACCTCCACCGGCTGGTCAGCAGCCTCGTGGACATGGTCGAAAACCCATCGCAGCTCAACGTGGATCTGGCCAGCCTCAAGCGGCACCTGCGGGACGCCGGCCTGTCCACCCTGCTGTATGCCGAGCAGCACGTATCCGAGCCCGAGCGGTTGATCCACCAGGCGCTGACCGAGACCCTCCTCGACTTTGACCTCGACGAAGCTCAGTCGGCCTCGGCGCTGGTTCACCTCGACGGCGGCTCGAACATGACGCTCCGGACCCTGGACCGGGTGCTGCACGCGGTGCAGCACCAGCTGGGCCGGCCGGGGCGCCTCATGTTCGGGACTCGCACGCACCCGGAGCCCCGGGAGGTCGTCCGGATGACCGCCGTCGTCGGAGGCCTTCGCCGCCGGACGGCCCGACAGGCGCTGAACCCGGCGCCGCCGGCGACGCTGCCGCTCCCGATGGTCCGTTGAGGAGAGCCGGGGCTGCTTCAGGCCCGGTCCGGGAGGCCGGCCCCGGGGATGGCGTCCCAGCGGTTGTGCAGGACGTCGATGCACTGGGAGGCGCGCAGGCGGACCGGCCCGAGCGAGGCGAGTACCACACCGAGTGCCTTGAGCAGCGAGGCTTCCTCGGGCGTAGGGTCCTGGGGATCGCTCAGGATCGCCCCGATGCTCGGGGGCGCCGACGCCGGGGCGACGTACGGAGCGGCATCCTCGGACAGCCAGACGGTCGACTCCCGGCGAGCGAACTCCGTAATGGCCGCCGCAGGGTCAACGGGCCCGACGACGAGACCCGGGGACGCCTCGAGGTCATGGGGCAGCGTGCTGGACCGGACGAGCGCATTCTTGAGCAGAGCCGCCGTTGATCGCTCGTCCGGATTGAGGTAACGCAGCCCGTCTCCCCGGAGCCGTATCCGCCGCGCGCGCGGTGGCGGCTCGGCCACGAAGAGGATCGTCAGCTCGGTGTCCCGGCGGAGACCATTCGAGACTGTGAATGCGGTGGAAACGGCTCGTGCCACCTCGTCCATCCGGCCCCCCGCACCGGCGAGGTCATTCAGGGAAAACCCGCCGGCGACCGGCACGCGATGGGCCAGCAGGAGCACCCGTCGGATCACGTCGCGCGGCAGTACGCCCGCCGCATTAGCCCGTCGGGCCCGGTGGGCTTACAGCGCGGGGTGCTTCGAGCCCGGCGGCGCCGGTCGGTGGGGCTTCGCGGGACCGGTGCGCTCGAGCCAGATCTCGTCGCCCAGCTCGTGGTAGACCGCCCGCGCCTCCGGGCTGCTGGCGACCTCGCCGTGGGGCATCCGGAACGCGCCCGACCGAGCGTTGCGAGACGAATAGACGATGTCCTGCTCGCCGGCTTCGGCCATGGCCTGCGCCTCCTGGCGCGCCAGATCGAAGATCCGGTCCTTGCGGAACATCCAGTAGTGGATACGCCACTCCCGTCCGTCGTAGAGCGTGGTCTCATCCCGCTCGGTCTGCAGGATTCCCGTGTCCTCCAGCATGTAGAAGGTATCGCGGTCGTCCGGCTCGAGGACGTTGTCGATGATCCGCTCGTTGAATCCGAAGAAGTTGAGGACATGGGCCGCAATCGTGCGGGCATCCTCCGGGCGCATCCCCTCGTGCCCGACGGAACGACGGATTGCCTTGGCCAGGGAGTCGACGTCCACGGGGCCGGCGGTTGCGAGGACCGGATCCTCCGGGAGACCCGTACGGGTCGTCCGCAGGTCGTCGGTGGACCGGAGCGGAAGGGGGTTCCGCAGCGTGTAGCCGGCCTTGGCCGAACGCCGCTCAGTGCTCCCAGAACGCTGCATACACCCAATTAGCCCCCGGTGCGATATTTGAATTCATCGTGAAGCGATGGCTATATCAGCCTCTCGGCGAGGGTTATTCCTCGTCAGAAAAACCCACCCCCGGCCCCATCCATGGGCTCAATGCCGGAGCCGCTGCACCCGCTGCAGCGCCTCCAGACGGGGTCGCCACTCGGACGACTCGATCCGGGCCTCTAGCTCCGCCAACTCCGAAGCGATCGGAACGACCGACTTCGAGAGATATACGTGGGCCAGCCCACCGCCGCTCGGACCGTTCCACTCCTTCTCGTTCCACTCGAACGCTCGGAACTCGTAGTACTCCGGCGCCGGCACGAACCAGATAAGGCCGTCATCGGTCGACTTGAGAGAGTTCGCGCCTCGCCGCTGGATCTTGAGTCGCAGGTGCTCCTCGACCGCTTCGGGCAGATTGAAGACCAGCTTCTCGGTCAGATGGGCCGGGGCGATGAACCGATTGTGTAGCGTCTCGATCCCCAGCACATCGCCGGCCCGGTGAGCCGCGACGACGCGAACGATCCCGGGGCCGCGGGCCAGGAACGCAATCCCCCGGCTGGGGGCTCGCAGCCCCCGGGTCTCGTGGGGTGCGTACCGGATGAGCGCGGCGACCTCGGTGGGGAGCTGAAGGTTCAGCCACGTGGGACGGACGGCGCGCAGGACGACGTACTCCATGCGACCCGGAACCAGCCGGATCCCGGTATAAGAAATCTTAGAGGTCGTCCGGGCACCGTTCAAACTGAGCCGCTGCCGGGGACCGCGGGGGGTCGGGGCCGACGCCGGCGCCGGACGAAGCGACGCATGCCCCGGCCCATCAGGAGCCCGCCCGCCCAGGCGAGGACGCCTCCGAGCACGGCGACTTCGAGGATTGTGAGAGGGCCGGTGGCGACCGGTGTGTCCGGGGTGAGCTTCTGCACCACTACCACCGCCGAAAGCGCGCCGGCGACGGTCGCGAGAAGGCCGACACCCGGCTGACCCCGGAGGGCCGGCGGGAAACCGGTAAGCACGGGATTCATGGAGTTGCCGAGGAAGATGCCGCCCAGCCATGTCGTCAGGAAGCCGACGGCGAGCCAAGGGATCACCTGGTTCAGTACCCCCGGCGCGGTGGGCAACTGCAGACCGTACCCCACCAAGCCTGCAAAGGTCAGCAGCAGGCCGCCCATCACGAGCAGCTGAGAGCGGAGCCGGCGGAGCTCCGACGGCTCCGTCGAGGCCGGGGGCTTACCGGCAGCTTCCGCGGGGTTCATGCCTTGCGCGGAGGGTCACCGCCCGGCGGGATAAGCGCGACGAGACGTCTGAGCACTGACTTGCGGCGGGCTAGCGGGGCTTGGCGAACAGCCCGAGACAGACGCGGGCGATGCTCGGCACGTCGGAGAGCCGGTTCGAGCGGCCGACCGCGAAGGGCCCGTGGTCGATGCCCTGCTCGCACGTGATCGTCCCTTCCATCCACTTCTCCGAGCTCTCAACGTCAACCCGGAACACGGTACGGAAGCCGAATCGTCCCGGACCCGTCCGGCCCGTGTGCGCGGCGATGATGGAGAGCGACGAGGCCTCGAGGGTCTGCAGGAATCGCTGAAGCCCGGCGGCGGTACGGGGGAACAAGTGGGCGAACCGGTCCGAATTCGCGGCGACCACGGCCTTCGGGCCCCCGTTCGACGTGGCGGTGCCCACGATCTCCTGGATTACCTCGGGCAGCCGAAGGAAGTCCGTCAGCAACGTGAGAACGGATTCCGGCTCGTCCGCCCGGACCAGTGTCCAAAGTGCGTCGGACGACGCGAGGACCGAGGCTTCGAGGCCTTTTCCACCCTCGGAGACGAAGAGCCGGTCCGGCGGAATCCAGCCGGTGGTCCCCGGGTCCGGTCCATCGGAAGGGACTGCAGGGTCCCGAACGTCTAGCCAGAACGGGGTGAGGTCTAGAAGTTCGGCCAAGGCGAAGGCCACGCCATTCACGACCGGGCGGCACTCCCCGCCGACGAAGACCGTGGTCGGATGTGCCGTTCCGCCCGGACGGATCGGGGGGTCCTGCTGCCGGCCGACGGGGGGCCGTTTCGGCGGGGGTGTTCTCTCGGCGTTCGCAGCCGGGCGGGAGCCGGATCTGGAACTGCGCTCGGAAGCCGGGGATTCGGACATGGCCTGCTCTGGATCCACGGGGCGGACCCAGTGCGTCTACGGGGTCCGCCATAGTTGAGGCTGAACCGAACCGGTTCGAAGAATCGAACCGGTTCGTACCGGTGCCGGCCTATGGGGTCGTCTTGTACGTCGACAGATCGAGCTGGAGCGCGGACTCTGCCAGACGCTGCTGGATCTTGGCCAGTGCGGTCGAGATCGTCGACTTGCTCCGGCCGAGCCGCTCCGCGAGCTCGGTGACCGAGATGCCTCGCGGCGACTGGAAGTAGCCCATCGCCACCGCGTCCCGGAAAATGACGTCCTGCGCCGGCGAGAGTCCGAGCGACTGCGCCGGAAGATGCGCCCGTCGGACCGCCGACACATGGCTCGGTCCGATCCGATCGCGGAGGTCCTGAAGGTAGGCGCGCATCTGCGGACCGGTCCCGAAGGTCTCGAACTGGCTCACCCCGTTCTGGATGATGATGGGATAGTGGATCAGCACCTGGTGCTGGCGAGTGATGATGTGGATTCTTGGCGCCTGAAACGTTACCCGGTACAGCACGGTGCGCGCGTCCTCCACGTGCGACTCAACGTGCACTACCCCCGGTTCCTTTTGCGACTCTTGGGCCCAGTCGAACGCCCCGGGTCCCATCATCCGGACCTCGACCAGGATGCGATCCGGCGCGAGCTCCATTCGGTCGAGCAGTTCTAGCCGGCAACTCGGGTGCGCCCGGGAGAAGCGGTGCCCCCAGGAATCTCGGCCCAGTTGAGCGACGATTCGGAACAGCGCGTACCCTTCGCCGCCCTCCCCGGGGCTTTCCTCCCGACTCTGCCCGGAGGGCCGGCCGGCGCGTCCCGTCCTGCCAGCCATGCTACTCCGGCGGGTCGATAGCGGCACTTCTCACGGTCCGACCCCCGTCCCTCCGTTGCTCTCCGGCCTAAAGCTTTCTCGGTGCGCGGGCCGAGTCCCGCCGTGCCGACCCCCCGCTGGCCTCCGTCGTGCCTCGGCCGGGGTGGCTCGCGCGCCTCCGAACCGTCATAAGGTCCCGGTTGGCTGGCCCCGCGACATGGGCCTATCTCAGACGGTCGTCGAGCGTATCCTGAAGGAAAACGCGGACCACGAGTGTCCC
>JASHOK010000015.1 GCA_030041175.1 Thermoplasmata archaeon
GGAGTTTCGGGATAGCCGAGCCGCTCGGGCGGCATCTCGTACTTCGAGCCCTCGCGCTTCCCGACCACGAAGCCGAGGACGATGGCGATGATGACGAGACCGATGATCGTCCCACTGATGATGAAGACCGGGAGACCAATTCCGGGCGGTGCGGGGCCTGGGCCTACCGTCTCCCCGACCCCGAGGAATCCCTCCATGCCGCTCGCAAAGTGGCCCGGTACCTGGCAGAAGAATTGGTAGGAACCGATCGTGGTGGGTGCGGTGAAGGAGGCGACCGTGACCGCCCCTTGGGTGGCGGAGATGTTGACCGAGTAATAGGGCGGGTGCTGCACGAGGAAGACGTCGGTAAGATTCGTGTTGCCCGCATAGGCGAGCGTGTAGTTCACCAAGCTGGAGAGCGTGAAGGTGTGCGCGAGCGATCCGAGGTTGGTGATGTCGATGGTCACGACGCTTCCGGGCACGACGTCGGAGATCGTGTCCGGTGAGAAGGCCAGGGCGCCATTGGCCCCCACGCTCATCGCCACGGTCGTCCCGGCGTCGGTATGGACCACCAGCGCGTGGGAGCTGATAGCGGAGGTGCCTGCGAGGGAAAGGGCCGACGGCAGGGCTAGGAGGAGCGCAGTGACCGCCACCGCAGCCAGGACCCGGCGACGGCGCAAGCCCCGGGGCCAACCCATCATTCGCGCGCGTCCAGCGGGACCTCCTTCAAAGGCCCTTAGTACGTGTTTTTGCCGACCTCAGCGCCGTCGGCCACAACGGTACGGGCGCCCCCGCACCGGAACCGAGTTCGTACGTGGGGGATATCTAACCTAGACCTTCGACGACCGTCGTGCGCAGCCTCGGCATCGTCCGTGCCCGGGCGGCTGGCGTCGCCGCGGCGGCGCTCGGCCTCGTGGCGCCGGTCCTTCGTGCGGGCGGGGAGACCGACCTGCAGGAGATCTCTCCGCTCGTCTGGGTCATGCTCGCCATCAGCGTGGCGGGGGCCAGCATCACGTTCTCGTTCCTCGTCTACGCGCTCTGGAAATTCCGCGACCCGACGACGAAGGGCCGACGCTATGGTTAGCAAGTACGAGGTCGCCTGGACACTGGCGGTCGTTGGCCTGCTCGCGGGCGTGGCCGCCTATTCCGCCGTACTGCTCTACCATCTCGACGCCCTCTCGGGCGACCCGGGCGAGTACGTCGACGTCATCGGACATCAGTGGTTCTGGGAGTTTTGCTATCCGGCGAACCACACGTGCTACAACTCCACCTACGAGCCGCCGACGACCGAAGGGGGATTAGGATCGGTAACGGGCGGAGGACTCTGGGCCTCCCCCGGCGAAGTGGTGCAGATCAACGTCACCTCCGACGACGTGGTCCACTCGTTCAACATCCCGGGTCTCGGCGTCCGGATCGATGCGATCCCCGGTCGGATGAATCTCTTCCAGTTCACCGTTCCGACGGTGGCGGCCGGTACCGAGTATCTGATCCAGTGCACCGAGTTCTGCGGGACGTACCACGGAACGATGCGGTCGTTCCTCTTCATCACGTAGTGGGGAGACCGGGACCGGGTGCCCCGGGTCCGTCGTCGCTCAGTAGTGGCCGAACTTGTCCTGACCCGGCTTAGGGGGCGGGACCCGGCCGGTGACCGTCGCGGCCAACGCGAGCACCAGTCCGATCGCCAGGAGGACCCCGCCCCCGATCAGAATCTCCGACTGGACGATGGCGGTGCTCACGACCGCCACGTACGGCACGACCGTGGGGATCCCGACGTAGAGGAACCCGAACATCCCGTTCGCGAAGTGTCCCGTGATCGTGCAGATGTACTCGTAGTAGCCCGGCGCCGTGATCACGACGGTGCCGTTGTTGTACGTGCCCGCGGTCGTCGGCACGGGGATGCTGACCAGCGGGGCGTGCTGGCCGAAGAACGTGGTGTAGTTGGACGAGCTGAGGTTGTAGTTCGGCAGCGGCGAGAGCGTGAAGGTGTGGCTCAGTACTCCGACGGTCCCGAAGAACACGTTGATCGCGACGGGGAACTTCGTCACCGACGACGCGTTGAGGGCGTCCGGCAGGAACCGGTACGTGTCGCTCGCATTGACGTAGAAGGTCAGGCTGGAACTCACGGGCGGGGTCACGTCCAGGAAGCCGTAGAGACCGGCCTGGAACTGGTACGGGATCAGCGAGACGAACTCGAAGTCTCCCCCGGCCATCGATGCATTCACCGTGAGGTTGACGTCCGTGACGCTGTTCGCCGGCATGGATGCGTTCACGATGGGTGGGTTGGTGGCGAAGTAGTCGTCGAGCTGTGCGGGGGACCAATTCAGGGGCAGGACCTCGGTCCCGTTCGAGGCCATCGTGAACGTGTGGTTGTACGCGCCCGAATTGTTGAGCGTGATCGTCAGATTCTGACCGGCCGTGACGTGGAGGACGTCGGGGACGAAGGCGGGGGTCCCGTTGGTCGTGATCGTGACGTTCACGTGAGGCGCGGCGGCGGAGACGGACGCCACATGGGGCCGGCCCATCTCTTGCCCGGCTCGTTCCGCGCGCGCGATCGGAGCGGCGAGCGGGAGCACCACCGCCAGAATCAACACCGCGGTAATCAGCGAGGCCACGGCCCCGCGGCGGAGAGTCCGTCGCCTGCTCATGGCCGAACGGCGGCGGAACCGAGGAACGCTTGATATGTCCCACGTACCAATTCCGACCCCGCGCCCACCGGGAACGGACGGATCATGCGGCCGTCTCGCTCGACGGAGCGGTTGCCGTTCCCTCGACCGGGGGTAGCGCGAGGTACCGGAGCTCGAGCGTCCGCGTTCCCCGGTCGAGATACGCCAGCGCTCCGGCGGTGAGCAACGCCCAGAACGGGGTGAAGGCCTGACCGGCGAGCCACTGCAGCGCCGGCGCCGGCTGCAGACCCACTTCGAGCAGCTCGACGGCCGCCGACAGCCCGAGACCGACGATCACGGAGGCCGTGTAGAGCACGGGCCGAGCGTACCGCGAGGGCGGGGCCGCGGGGCCGATGGGCGGGATCCAGGGCGGCTCCTTCTCCTCGTCCGGAACCGCCCGTCGGTACGGGTCGAGCCCCTTCCGCTGGTCGATCGCCCGGCCCATGTGCACGACCCGTGCGACGAGGAGAACGGCATACATCGCCGAGAGATAGACGACGACGGAGGCCCCGAACAGGATCTCATCGAGGGCCGCCTGATTGGTGAGACCGTCCACCTGGCCCCCGTTGTCCGCCCCGGTGAAAACGTCGAGGAAGGCGTGGGTCGAGCAGGTGACCACCGCGAACACCAGGACGTAGAGCGCGATGTCGAGAGGGACCGTTCCGAACGGGAACATGTGCGGCACCGTTGAGCGAAGGGCCCGGGAGGTTGCGCGCGGAAAGGCGCCGAAGAGGATCAGCAGGCCCAAGAGACCGCTCAGGATCAAGCCCAGGGTCACGGCCTGGGCCGGCGGGCCCGGAGCCAAGAGCGCGGCCGGGCCGACCCAGAGCATCACCCCTCCGACGCCGAGCAGGGTGCCGGAGCCGACAACGCCGAGCGACAGCAGTGCGTCACCGCGGTCGGTCGAGCCTGAGGAGGACTCCGTCCCGGCCATCGTCGTTCCGGGTCGAACCACCGACCCGACGTTCAAGCCGTATGGGTACGGACCGGGACTACGGCGCCTCCGAGGTGCCGCGCGCCTCGACCGACTCGACCCGCCGGATCAGCTGGGTCGTGATTTCGATCAGCGGATGGTGAGAGGCCCGGTCGATCTCGATATCGTCGAGCGACTCCAGATGGTGCTCCTTCGCGGCTCGTTCCAGGCCGGTCTCGATCTGGGCGAATTCCTCCGGTTTCTCGCAGCTCAGGACATAGGCCTGGAGATTCTGGAGACCCATCTCGCGCGCCGCCAGGGCCCGATGGTGCCCGTCGACGAGGATCCATTCCGACCCCTTCTGGACCACCAGCACCGGCTCCGCGAAGCCCCGTTCGAGCTCGTACCGCCGGCCCTCCAGCTCATCCTCGTAGACCTTCCACTGCGTCGGCCGAAGGCGGGCGATCGGCACGAGACCCCGACGGTAGGTGAACGGCAGACGATATCGCTCGGACAGCAGCTTCCGCAGGGTATCGGCCTTGGCCGGGGAGGCTCGCTCAAAGTGCGAGCGGACGATGTCCAGGTTGGAGATGATGCCGCAGAGCTTCCCCGTCTCGTCGATGATCGGAAGATCGCGCAGGCCGAATCGGAACATGATCCGGGCGACGTCGTCGATCTCCATGTCCGGTGTGGCGGTATAGGTGCCGGTCCGGATGATATCCCGCACTTTCCGGGTGGGGGTGGCAGCGTTCCGCAGCAGCTCCTTCGTGCTCACGAAACCGATGAGCCGGCCCTGAGGGTCCGTGACCGGCAGGCCGTGGTGGCGGCTGTGCGTCAGGGCCTCGATGGCCTGAGCGACGGTAGCATCCGAATCCATGTGCTCCACGGAGAGCACCATGTAGTCGCGGACCCGGACGGTCATCAGGAGTCGTGCGGCGGGGCCTCGTCACGGAGGTAGGACGCGATCAAGTGGAGCATGAGGTGGTGCAGGTCCTCGATGTGCTGCATGTTGTCGGAGGGGACGATCACCGGCACGTCGCAGAGCGCCTTCATTTTGCCGCCACCGCGGCCGATGAATCCCACCGTGGTGAGGCCGAGCTTTCGCGCTTCCTCGAGGGCCCGGAGCACGTTGGGAGAGTTGCCGCTGCCGCTGATCCCGAGGGCAACATCGCCCTTCCGGCCCTGGCTCTTGATCTGCTCCGCGTAGATCTCGGAGAAGTTGGCGTCGTTCGCGACGGCCAGGATCACCGACACGTGATCGGCCAGGGAATGGGTCCGGAACCGTTTCCGACCCTCGATGACCGTCAGCTTGGCGATGTCCTGGGCCATGTGGCTCGCCGTCGAGGCGCTTCCTCCGTTCCCGAAGAAAAAGATCGTGTGACCCTCCTCGCGGGCCCGTAGCAGGATCGGGATCGTTCGGGCGATCCCATCGGCGACCGAGGGGTCGCCGAGGGCGGTCCGCGTTTCCTCGAGGTAGCGGTGGACGTAGGGACCTACGGAAGCCGGAGTTGCCTCGGTCATCGATGCACCATCAGGATCCGGGAGCCCTCGGGGGCGATCCGCACCGGCATCCGCTCCAGCGGCGACAACGCCTGCGCTACTTGATGACTTTTCTCCGGGGGATGGAACAGCAGCAGGAAGCCACCGCCCCCGGCCCCCGTGATCTTGCCGCCCCAGGCTCCGGCGTCCTTGCCCCGAGCGTACCATTCATCGATCTGATCGTTCGAGATCCCGGTCGTCAGGCTCCGCTTGAGACCCCAGCCCTCGTCCAGGAGCTGGCCCGCCCGGCGCCAGTCGTGGCTCACGAACGCATCCCGCATCTCCGTCGCCTGCTCCCGCATCCGCTCGAGCGTCTCCCGGTTGGCGGCCGTCCGTGCGCTCTGCTCCTTGAGCAGCGGGTCGGAGCTCCGAGTCGTGCCCGTGTAGAAGAGCGAGAGATGCGAGGAGAGGGCGTCCAGGTCGGGCTGGGCGAGCGGTATCGGGCGAACGCGCACCGAGTCGTCCGGACGGAACTCGAAGTAGTGGAGTCCGCCATACGCGGCGATGTACTGGTCCTGCTTGCCCACCGTTCCGTGGAGGATGTTGATCTCGATCCGGCAGGCCTCCTCAGCGAGACGAGCGGCATCGACGACCTCGCCCTTGTACGTGTAGAGCGCGTTCAGCAGACCGACGGTGAGGCTGGAGGAGGAACCGATCCCGGTGCCCTCGCCGGGAATGTCCGCGATCGTGTGGACCTCGACCGCCCGATGAACCTGGGTGAGCCGCAGGGCTTCGCGCACCAGTCCGTGCTGGAGCTCGTCGATTGAGCCCACGTTCTCGGTCTTCGAGTAGGCGACCCGGATGGCGGGATCGAACTTCTCGTTCACCAGGACGTGGATAAATCGGTCGATTGCCGCACTGGTCACCGCCCCGCCGCCGTATTCCCGGTAAAAGGAGGGGAGGTCCGTGCCACCCCCGGCAAACGAAATGCGGAAGGGAGTCCGAGTGATGATCACGAGCGGCGAGAGAACCGGGCCGGGCCTCTTAGCGCTTGGCGCTGGTCGGACTCGACGTGCCCGGTTCCGGGGCGTGGGGGGAACCCGGCGCGTGGGTCCACCGAAGCCGAGCCCGTCGTCCGTAGAACCGGTGCGCGTGACCCGGAAGATCGGTGAGCGGCGTCATCCCGGGCATCGCCTCGGCGAACTGGACCGCTCGACGGTCCAGAACGATCCCGATGCCCCGGTCGTGTTCGGACCGGATCATCCGGCCCAGCGCCTGGAGCATGCCCCGCTGCGTCGGCGCGCGGACGGCGTAGTCCCAGCCACGTCCCGGGGTCCGCTGGTCCAGGAACTGTCGCAGGGCTTCCCGTTTCGCGGTCGGCTTGGGGAACGGCAGACCGACCAGGACGACGGCCTCGAGGGTCTCGTCGGGAAAGTCGATCCCCTCGGCGACGCGGCCCCCCGCGACTCCGAGCAATGCACCGGCGCCGGGGGCCTGTTTGAAGCCGTCGATGAGCCTCCAGAGGTCGCCCATGGAGAGCGTCCGGGCCTCCACGACCGCCCCCGGCGGCAGCTGGGCCGCCAGCCCGGCGGCCAGAATCCGGTCCATCAGGGCAAAGCTCGGGAAGAAGACGGCAGTCTTGACCGGCAGGACCTCCAGGATCTCGGCGATCCGGTCTGCCAGGCGCTCGACCGCGGTCGGGTCATTCTGGAGCTCTTCGTATCGAGTCGTGACTCCCGGGTCGTAGAGATAGAGCCGGTTTTCGGGCGGAAACGGGTCGGGAAGCCGCACGAGACGGCTGGTTTCCGGCAGGCCCAGGGCGTCCCGGTACTCCTCCAGGGGGGCCAGGGTTCCGGACATGTGCACGGACAGATGGCACTCCCGGATCGGTGCCGCGGGAATCGCGGCGTCGAGCGAGTAGGCCTCGACCGATCGACGAGGTTCGCGCGTCACGAGCTTGACGTACTCGGGCGGCTCGAGCTCGGGCCATCCCAGGAGCGTGAGCGCCACGGT
>JASHOK010000004.1 GCA_030041175.1 Thermoplasmata archaeon
GAGCCGCCCAAACGTTTTTGCCGCGCGGCCTGTCGCAGCGCCGATGCCGGCGACCCGGACGGAGCAAGACTCGCTCGGGAAGCGCGAGGTCCCCGCCGAGGCGTATTACGGCATCCAGACGCTGCGAGCCGTCGAGAACTTTCCGGTCAGCGGGCTGCGGGCCTCTCCCCATCTGATCCGAGCCTACGCCCTGCTCAAACTGGCCTGCGCCGAAACCAACGTGAGTCTCGGCGCGCTGGATCCGGACCGCGGCCGGGTCATCGAGCAAGCGGCCCGCGAGGTCGCCGAGGGCAAGTTCCAGGAACAGTTCGTCGTGGATGTCTTCCAGGCCGGCGCCGGGACGTCGTTTCACATGAACGTGAACGAGGTGCTGGCGAACCGGGCCCTGGAGCTGCTCGGGAAACCGAGGGGAGAGTATGCCTCGGTGAGCCCGAACGACCACGTGAACTTTGGGCAGTCGACGAACGACACGTTCCCATCGGCCGCCCAGGTTGCGTCGCTCTTCGCCCTCGCCGAGGTACGCGCCGGCGTCCAGGTGCTCAGCGCGGCGTTCCGTCAGAAGTCCGAGGAGTTTCGGAGCAGCGCCAAGTCCGGCCGGACTCACCTCAAGGATGCGATGCCGGTGACGTTAGGGTCGGAGTTCCGGGCCTACGCCACCGTCCTGGACCGGATTCTGGAGACGCTCCCCGCTGTCGAGTCGGCGCTGGCGGAGATTCCTCTGGGTGGGAACGCCGTCGGCACCGGGGTGAACACAAAGCCCGGATTCCGCTCGGAAGCTGTGCGGCGCTACGCGGACCACAGCCGGCTGGCGCTCCGCGTCGCGCGAGACCCGTTCGAAACGATGCAGAGCCGATGGCCTCTCGGAGCCGCCGCGGGCTGGCTCAAGACCCTGGCCCTCGAGCTGATCCGGATTGCCAACGACATCCGACTGCTCTCGAGCGGTCCGGCGACCGGTCTGGACGAGATCCGCGTGCCGGAGATCCAGCCCGGGTCCTCGATCATGCCCGGCAAGGTCAATCCCTCGGCCGCCGAGTGCCTGGACCAGATCGCCTTCCGCGTCGTGGCCTCCGAGCTCGCTACCTCACTGGCCGTGCAGGCCGGGCAGCTCGAGATCAACGTGATGATGCCGCTCGCGGCCTACGAGGTGCTCTTCTCGTCGCACATCCTGGCCCAGTACCTACCCGTGTTCAGTCGGACCTGCGTCGAGGGGATCACGGCCAACCCGGAGAATCTCGAGCGGTACCTGGTCTCTTCTTCGGCGCTGCTCACGGTGCTCACGCCCCGGTTCGGGTATCTCAAGGTCGCGGAGCTCGTCCACGAGTCGGCGCGAACGGGCCGACCGGTCCGCGAGCTACTGGTCAAGTATCAGCTGGCGACCCCTGCCGAGGCGGAGGCGCTGTTGAGCCCGGCCTCCCTCGCGCGTCTCGCTGAGCCCGTGGATTAAGCGCTCCGCCTCCGAAGGTTAATGAGCCCCCGTTTCCGTGCTCCGCCCCTCATGGCCACGGTCGAGGAGATGGCGGTCTCGCTCGGCGCAGAGTTCAGCCAGGAGTATCGACGGGCGGTCGCGGTTCTCGGGCAGGTCGGACTCACTGACTACGAGGCCCGGGCGTACATCGCTCTTGTCGCGCGAGGCATTGGAGACGCCGCCGCGATCGCGCAGGCGGCCGGAATCCCGAGAACCTCGGCCTACAAGGTCCTCGAATCGCTGGCCCAGAAGAACTACGCGCAGCCGGCAGGGGGCAAGCCCTTGCTCTTCAAGCCCCGGCGGCCGATCGAGGTCGCGGAGTCGCTCAAGGGCTCGATCCAGGAAGTGTTCGAGAAGCTGGAGGCATTGCACGACATCGCCGCAGAGCACGGCGAACCTCAGCTGGTCTACCTGCTCAACGGCCGGGAGAAGGTGATCGGCAAGATCGCGGAGCTGCTGGACCAATCGACCACGTCCTTCATCCTCACCACGCCGCAGGTCGCGGACCTTCGGGACGAGCTCGGGAAGAAGTTCGCCCACGCGGTGAAGCGGGGCGTAGAGGTCACCTTCGTCACCGCTCCGCTGCAGAAGATCCCGGAAGGCGTTCGCGTGATCCCGCGGAACAACCTGTTGGCGACCGAGGTCCTCGCCGACAACCAGCACGCGTTGCTCGCCGGGCCGAGTCTGGAAGCGGCCGGCTTCACGGACAACCCGATCCTGACCGCTCACCTGCAGCAGTTCCTCGAGATCATCCTCGACCGGGGTCCCGAGAGCAAGGCGTAGGCTCCCGGAGATCCTCGGTGGGCCCCGGACGCACCTCACCCGCGGAACGGGTCCGGGCGCGGCTCCAGGGGGTGCTCGGCCTTGCGGAGCTGGACCGTCTTCCCGACCGCTACCAGCGGGTCGGTCGCGTTCTGATCCTTCGGCTGCCGGAGGAGCTGCGTCTCCACTACCCGGACATCGCCGCAGCATGGTGCGAGGAGCTCGGCGTGGGCGCGGTGCTCCGGCGTGCCGGCGAGACGCACGGGGAACTTCGGCTGCCCGGCCTCGAGCGGATCGCGGGAGACGATACCCGGACCGAGGTCGTCGAGCACGGGATCCGCTACCGCTTCGATGCCGCGACGATCCTTTTCGCGCGGGGGAACAAGACCGAGCGACACCGGATCGGGGGCCTGGTCCAGGTCGGCGAAACGGTCGCGGACCTCTTCGCGGGGATCGGGTACTTCACCCTGCCGGCCGCGGTCACCGGCCAGGCCGGACAGGTGTGGGCGGTCGAGAAGAATTCCGAGTCGTTCCACTACCTCGAAGAGAACGTCCGGTGCAACCGCGTGGCGGACCGGGTGACCTGCCTCCGAGGCGACAACCGGGACGTCGAACTCCCGACCGGCGGGTTCGACCGGGTACTGCTGGGATACCTCCCGAGCTCGGTAGGCTGGATCGACCGAGCCGTGCCGTTGCTCCGGCCCGTCGGCGGGACTCTGCACGTGCATCTGGTCGTCGGCCATCGCGAGGGGCTGATGGAGGCCGAGGGCAAGGTCCGTGCGGTGGCGGAACAGGCCGGGGCTAGGGTCTTGGCCACCGAGGCACGTGCGGTGAAGGCGTACGGACCGGGGCGGGTGCACGCCGTCGTCGACCTGACGCTCCGGCGAGCGCGCTGAACGGTGCCTCAGGGCGTCGCG
>JASHOK010000005.1 GCA_030041175.1 Thermoplasmata archaeon
CCGTCCTCCGGTGTGGCAGGGGGATCGTCCCCGGGGGCCTCGGGCGTCTCGCGGTTGGCAAGGATCTCTCGGGACTGGAGCCAGAGGATGCTCCACGCCATGAACACGAGTCGGCCGGCGACCGCGAAGTCAACTTCGCCGTCGTCATGGATGCGCTTCAGGTACAGTTCGGTGAATCGGCCTAGGTCGATCTCCCAGGGGTCGAAGGCCTCGTCGAGCACCAGCTCGAACAGCATCGCGAGCGCCTTGTCGAACGGGTCGGCGATGACGACGTGTACGCCTTCCTTCAGCTCCTGGACCAGTGCCATGTAGCGATCCAGCAGCGGGCGTTCCCCGTCGCTTTCCCCGTGCAGGGACCGGTGGAAGATGAGATAGTTCAGCACCCGTTCCGCAGCTTCCCGCGAGATCGGAGCGCCGTTCAGGACCGCCGGGAGCTCCTGCGCCTCGAGTTGGGAGATCGTCATGCAGCCTCCCCGGCTTCCGGCGCCACCGCGGTCGCGGTCCGGTCGCGCTCGTCCGCGTCGACGATCTCATCGAGACGCAGGCCCACGACGCGGGAACACCCGTCGCCGTGCATCGTCACGCCGAACAGCCGGTGCGCGAACTTGAGCGTCACCTTGCGGAGGGAGATCACGACGAACTGGGCCCGCTCCGCGTTCCGGCGAAGCATCCGTCCGAGATTCTCGGCGTTGACGGCATCCAGCGACATGTCGACCTCGTCGAACACGTAGAGCGGGCTCGGGTCGTACCGCTGCAGGGCAAAGACAAACGCCAGGCTCGCGAGCGACTTCTCGCCGCCCGAGAGCTGTTCCAGCCGGTAGACCTTCTTGCCCGTGGGGGAGGCCCGGATCAGCAGGCCGGCCTGCAAGGGGTCGTCCGGATTCTCGAGAACGACCTCCCCTTCGCCGCCGTTGGAGAGTTCACCGTAGATCTCGTGGAAGCCGGAGTTCACGGCTCCGACGACCTCGATGAGACGCGCCCGCTTCTTCTTCTCGATCTCGTCGACCAACCGCTGGAGATCGCCCTTTTCCGTCGTGAGCCGCTTGGCCTCGCCGTCGAACTCGTCGAGGCGCTTCTTCTCGGCATCGTACTCGTCCAGCGCTCTCAGGTTGACCGAGCCCATGGCCTCGAGCTGCGCCGCCAGCTGCGCGATGCTTCGCTTGAGCTGGTCGACGGGGACCGGTTTGCTCTCCTCTTCGGCGGTGGGGGGGAACTGCTTGAGGGCCTCTTCGACCTCGGCGAGGGCCTGCCGGGCCTGTGCCAGCCGGACCTCCTCATGCTGCTGGAGCGAGGTCTGGGTCTCGACCTGCCCACTGGCTTTCGTCAGGAGCTCCGCGACCTTGAGCCGCTCGGTCTCGAGCTTCCCCTTCTGAGCGGTAAGCTCCTGAGCGGCGGAGGTCAGCTTAGACTCCATCGCCCGCATCGCGTCCAGCGAGGCCTTCGCCTCGTCTCGTTCCTTGCGGACCGCGGAGAGTGAGGTTTGCTTCTCTGACCGGTCGGAGTCGAGCTGTTGCAGCTCGCCCTGCCGGGCCGAAAGCTGGTCCTTGGCCGCCTTGAGCGATGCGCGAGTCGCCGCGAGGTCCCGTTCCAACCGGACTCGCTCCTCCTCGGCCTTCCGGATCGTCTCCTGAAGGGAGCGGATCCTCTCGGAAACAGCCTCGGGCATCTGTCCGAGATACTGCTCCTGCAGCTTCTGGTGAGCCCCCTTGAGCGCCGCCACCTCGTTCTCGATCGCCCGGGCCGCCGCCTCGGCCTTCGAGAGACTGGCCTGCGCGAGCGAGAGCTGCTTTTCAGCCGCCGCAACGCGTTCACGGGCTTCGCCGAGGCGCCCGCGAGCCTGACCGAGCTGGTCGGACAACAGCTTGGTCGCGCTGGCCTTGGACTCGTCCTGCCCCGAGCGGCGGCCCAGCTCTTCGGCCAGGGTCCGGAGCTGTGTGGTCAGTGCGGTCAGCTCGGCGTGGGTCTTGGTTTCCGCATCACTCTTGGTCCGGAGTTCCGCCCCCAGTCGTTTGAGCTCGAGGGCGTTGTCTGCGCCCGCGCGGGCCGACACGTCGGTGTAGCCGCCCGTGATCGCACCGGTGGCCTCGATGAGGTCTCCTTGGAGGGTAACGAGTCGAACGCCGCCCATCTGGTCCCGAGCCGCTGCGAGACTTTCCATGACAACGGTTTCGCCGAACACGTACCAGAAGACGGACCGGAGCGCCTCGTCAAACTGGAGCAGGTCGACCGCAAACCCGACTGCGCCGGATCCTTTCGCCGCGATCAGGGCCTTGCCATGGGGCCGGCCCGGGAGCATCCGATTGAGAGGCAAGAAGGTGGCCCGTCCGCGCTTTTCCTCGCGAAGCAGCTTGATGCATTGCTCGGCGACGGCGTCGGTCTCGACGACCAGCGCTTGGAATCGCGCCCCTGCGGCGACCGTGAGCGCAGTCTGGTACTTCGGCTCGAAGTCCGACAGCTCCTCGACCGTGCCCCGGATGCCGGAGACGCGACCCAGGTTCCGCTGGGAGAGGAGGAAGTCGACGGCCGCCGCCGGACCGGCAGGAGTCCCCGCGTGCGCGACGGCCTTCAGCCGCGCGTCCAGCGCGAGGTAGCGTCGGTTGAGCTCCTGTACCTCCCGGCCCAGGGTCTCCGACGCCTCGGTCGCTCGCCTCTCTTTGGCCTTGAGGTCGAGGAATTGCTGCTGGAGTGTCGCGGTAGTCGGGCCCGCCGATTTGCCCGGGCCTGCCTGTTTGACCCGAAGCTCGAGATCGCGTACCTCGACCGTTCGCGATTCGAGGTCGTCCTCGGACCGGGCCTTCTCCTGTTCCGCCGTAGCGACCAAACCCCGGGCGCTCTCTCGGTCCCGGATCGCTGCCTGCCAGGCGGCTTCCCTGTCCTCGAGCTTCTTCTGCCCGATCAGGGTCTGTTTTCGGATCTCCAGAAGCTTTCCGCGAGAAGTGTCCGTCTGTCCCGTCACCTTCTCCAGAGAGCTACGGGCTGTCTGAAGCGCCTCTTCGGACTCGGTGAGCTGCGTCTGAAGCGCCCGTTCCTGCCCGCTCAGCTGCTTGGTCTCTTTCTCTGCATGCTGAAGCTCGGAGCCTAGGGCGGTTACTTTCGCCTTCAGCTGCTCCAGATCCTCTTCCGTGGAGCGTACGCGCTCTTCGAGCGTCGCGAAGGTCATCCTGCGGCTGTCGAGTTCCTGCTTGAATTTCTGCGCGTCCTCGCCTGAGCGGCGGGCGATTTCGGTCTCCACGTCGGAGATCTTAGAGGCCAGCTGATCGCGCTGCCCTTCCAGCCGGGCGACCTCGGTTCGGAACCGGGCGATCTGGTCGGTGATCTTCTTGACCTGGGCTTCGCAGGTGTCGACCTCCTGGCGAGCCAGGAGGGCGCCCGCCCGCGCGAGGCGTGCCTCGGCGTGCCGCTTCTCGTCCTGCAGTTGCTTGTACTGGATGGCCTGGAGCCGCTGGCCCTCGAGGGCCTCGATTCTCGAGCGGATCTCGGTGAGCAGAGTGTTGATGCGGTCCAGGTTCTGTTCGAGCTCGGTGCGGCGGGCGGCCGCTCGTGCAAGTTCGTCGTCGTATTGCGAGATGCCGGCGAGCCGTTCGACCAGACCGCGGCGAGGTATCGGACCCATGCTGACAATCCGGTTCACGTCGCCCTGTTGGACGATGTTGTAACCATCGCCCGACAGTCGTGCGTGGGCCAGGATGTTGTCCAGTTCGCCTTGCGTCGACCGACGTCCGTTGACGTAGAAGTAGGAGTAGTAGCCGTCCGGGTCGGACGGAGCGATCTTCACGTACCGAGAGAGTTCGACCTCGTCGGCGTCCACCGGCAACAGCCGGTCCTTGTTATCGAACTGGAGCGCGACCTCGCATTCCGTGGCCGGCTTCTTCGTGGAGCCGCCGTTGAAGAGCAGGTGCGTGAGTCGGTCGGCGCGGAGCGCCTTGGAGCTGGTGGGGCCCAGCACGAACAGGACTGCGTCTGCGATGTTCGACTTGCCCATTCCGTTCGGGCCCGCGATGCCCGTGAAGCCCGGCGTGAACGGGATTTCGGTCACGCCCGAGAACGACTTGAAGTTCCGAGTCCGGATCCGCTTGAGGTGCATCGAGAGGTCACCCTACCCGCGAAATCGCCCCATTTGTCTTCGGCCGCGCAGCCGTTTGTCTGACAGATGTCAGCAGAAACCCTCAATCCTGTCTGCCCTATTTAAGGGTAGGGACACTTCGGAAACGTGCTCCGGGTCCATCCGATCCGGACTGCCGGAGCGTTGCCCGCTGGACGACCTTGAGCACGCGGCCGCCCGATCATGTAGGCGCTCCGGCAGAAAGCGGTGTGTGACAGCGTGAAGGAGAGGTTTCGGCAATATTCTCACTCGAACCCGAACTCCCGGAGCCGGGTCCGGAACGATTTTCGTGCTGTTGGGCGCGTTCGGGCATCGCGTTCCCGGAGCGTCGAGCGCGCCACTTCTGGGAGATGTGGCCATGACATGCCTCGGCATCGGAGTATAAGTAGAGTGAATGTTTACGCCCCGCGTCACGCACCAATGTGCAACATGCGATTGGCGAGCGCGCGGCAGTTCGGGCAACTACCGCGGGACCTCGCGGTATCCGCATGGGGCACGAGGGCGGGATAAGTTAGCAGGAGCACTAGGCCGGGGTTCGAGAGTATGGAGAATCTAGCAGCACCAATGAGGGATGCCACAAGCCGGCGGCGATCGATTACCATCGGAATTGCGATCGCACTGGTCGCAGTCATGGTCGCCTCCGTCTTTGCGACGGGCGTTGTCGGCGGGGGCCTCCTCGCTCGATCGGCAGCCCCGGTGACAACTGCGGCATCGTCGTCCACGCCGTGGACGTATCCGACGACGACCCAGGAAGAGCCGAACTATACCGGCGGTGAGTACGTCAACGCCGCGACGACCGATGTCGAATATCTGAACGTGTGGCGGTATTCTGATTTGTACAGCGGGCTCCTGCTCGACGAGCTGTACGACTCCGCCGACGTGTTTGCTCCGAATCAGACTTACATTCCCTGGGCCGCTTCCAGCTACACCGAGACTGCGTCGAACCAGATGACGTTCGACCCGCTCACGGGCTCGATGCAGCACGTGGCATACACCTGGAACGTCACGCTACGGCCCAACATCCAATGGTCCGACTGGACACCGAGCGATGCGGGCTCGACCTACGTGTACTCGAACTACACGTCGTTCAGTCTGGACGGTGTACCGTTCACCTACCAGTATTCCTGGCCGTCGGTGACGATGAACACCTACACCATGCAGTCGGCCGACCTGATCATCAGCTGGCTGATCCTGTCTTCGTCGTTCGACTACTCCTCGGCGTGGGCCAACGTCGTGAACGTCGTCCCTCTGTCCAACCTCACGGCGGAGTTCATGCTCAGTGGGCAGTCCGCGACGTTCGTGACCGCCACCCTCGGCAACCCGATCATCCCCTACCACACCTGGCAACCCCATGACTGCTCGGCCGAGACAACGTACGCCTGGAACTTCACCGGCACCTGCCCGTCGACGGGCTCCGGTGCAGGCTACGATGTCTGGAACGTTGGATACAACGCGGCGACCGGACAGTCGAACGACCTCATCGGCAGCGGGCCGTTCATGTTCACCAACAGCTACGGCGAGCCCCAGGGCAGCTGGGTCGTTGGCGACTATTGGGAGCTGTACGTCAACCCGCACTACTGGGTCCAGTACACGAGCTCTCTGCGCCAGTATACGCCAAAGATCTACGAAATCTACACCCCGCTATACCTGTCGGAGTCGGACGCCGTAACGGCATTCCTGCTCGGACAGGCCGACACGATTGAGAACGGCGTGGACCCGACCTACATCCCGACGTTGGATACGGATCCGAACGCGTTCATCTTCTATCAGCCGTCCGGGGCGTTCGGCTTCATCCAGATCAACTCGTGGGGTGCGGGACAGACGGCCGTGCCCAACACGAACGGCTTCCTGCCCGAAACGACGAACGCGCCGTTCAACATCACCACTGTCCGCCAGGCGCTCAACTACGGTACGGACAAGGCCTACCTGGCCTCCGTCGTCGCTGAGGGATACGACACCCTAGGTCAGCCCGTCATTCCGTCGGCCGACGCGGTGTGGCACAACTTCACCGCGAATCAGTACCCGTACAACCCGACACTCGCAGAGTCGATGCTGGCGAGCGTACCGGGCATGACGAAGAACAGCGCTGGCGACTGGCTCTACAACGGAGCCCCGGTGACGCTGAACATCCAGACCACGGTCGCGAGCGAGGACCCGCTCGGAGTCGAAGGCGATGAAATCGTCGCGCAGGAGTGGAGTTCCATTGGGATTCCGACCACGGTGACTCAGGAGGCATTTGCGTCGTTGCTGCCGCCGTTCTTCTACTACGGTTACAGCGCAGTCAGCCTGGGGATCACGGGAATCGCGGGCGACCCGACCTCCTACCTGATCGAGGTGTACAACGCCACGGTCGGAATCGGGTCCGGGTTCTACAATGGACCGTTCTCTTCGTTGACCTGGAACGGGACGTCCTACACCGGCGACCAGATCGATGGGTTGCTGGCCAATCTGACGACCGAGCTGAACTCGATCACCAACCTGGCCCAGCGGATCAACCTGGCCGACGAGATCGAGGGCATCGCGGCGGACGAGTCGGTGATCATCAACACGGGTTACCCGATCGGGATTCTGCCGTTCAACAACGCGACGTTTACCGGCCTCGAGGAGAACTCGCTGCCGTATTCGGGCTACATCTACTTCAACTACCTGAGCTTCGCGCTGAAGAGCGCGACCAAGGTGGTCCCGCCGTCCGCGGTCCCCACCGAGTTGAAGGTCGGTGTCGTTACTCCGACGAACATCTACTCGGACGGCCAGTACGGCAATGCCACCATCCAGGTGCGCAACCAGTACGGTCAGCCGATGGCCGGCATCAACGTCGCGGTCGGATTCAACCCGACGGGAATGCTGCTCAATGTGTCGTCGGACGCGGGAGTGACCAACTCCGCCGGAACCTACACGTGGGAGTTCCAGGTCTTGAGCACGAACGGCGAGATTTGGACCGCTGACTATGGAGGAGAGATCAACATCAGCGCAGCGGCCGCACCGCCGAGTTCCGAGTTAGCGACGGTTCAGGCGGGGTTGGGCTGGACGTACATCGACGTCTCGCCCGTACCGGTGGCCTTCCACGCCACGAACAGCACGACGCTGTCGCAGGGCGGAGCCGCTCAGGCGTTGAGCATCCAGGTCTACAACCCGCTCACGGGCAGTCCGATCTCGGGATACGCGTACACGGTCGAGGCTCTGAGTGGTGCGGTGAACCTCACCGCGACCTCCTCCGCGCAGTCCGTGGCCGAGACGAGTGACTACCTGGCGATCTTTGGGTTCGGGTACGCGAACGTCTTAGTCAGTGGTACGCCGGACTACAACCTGACGTCGATCTCCGGTATCACCGGCAGCAACGGACTGATCTCCGTGGACGTCCAGGCTAACGGATCTTCGGCACTCTCCGCCAACGGGGATCCGTTCCAGACCTGGCTCTTCATCGGGGCGTATCAGGCCACTGCGACCGTGCCAGGCGTAACTCCGTACGGCTCGATTGCCGAGGTTACGTCGTCGTACGACGCACAACTGAACGGCTACGGCTTCGGAGTACTCGAGCCGGCGGAGATTCCGCTGACCATCGACCAGCCTCCGGCAGTAACGGTCACGCTGAGCGAGAGCGCTTCGACCGTGGGGCCCGCGGGCACAGTGACCGTGACGGTGACCGTGACCAACTCCACGACCGGCGACCCGATCAACGGGGCGGATGTTACCGTCTACGCGCAGAACGACTTTGGCGCGAACCGGGGATACTTCACGAACCTCACGGGCACGGATGTCGAGGTCGCGAACCCGAACGAGTACTTCGCGTCGACCTTCCTGCCGGGACTGCAGATGATCACCGGAGCGAACGGGCAAGCGGTTTCGACCTTCTCGCCCGGGCTCTACAACGTTGCGTTCCCCGGAGGCACGTTGACCTACGAGGCTCAGGCCTACACTGACCAGTACCTGATCCCGGCGGATGACTGGGAGATCGCGGCGTACACCACCAACCTGACCACAGGAGCGATCAACTCTACGACCGTCGACGGCCAGCTCACATCGACCCAGCTGTCCACGCCTGCGACCCCCACCCCGTACGCAGCCATCTACATCGATGGGTCCGTGATCTCGTCCGGCGGCGTCGTATCGGTGAAGGGGGCTACGACCTACGCGGTCTACGTCAACTCGACCGAGAACTCGGCGGCCGGTCCAGTCCTGCCAGCGGTGACCATCGACTCGATCACTACGAGCTACGGAACGATCTCGCCGGCGTCGGGGACGACCTCGGAGGACGGAATCCTCCAGGGAACCCTGGCCGTGCCGGCGACGTCGGCTCCGGCGGTCATGGTGATCACGATCGAATATGCGGTAGGCACCGGAACCGCGAACACGACGCAGACCGTCTACGTGGTGCCGGGTACGACCACGACCACGACGACCACCAGTACGAACCTCGACCTCTACTACGGCCTCATCGGGCTGTTTGTCGTGCTGACCGTGGTCTTCGCAGCGCTCTGGGCGAGTTCGCGGGGGAAGACTCCACCGCCGAAGTCCGGAACGATGGCGGGCGGGTCCTCGTCGTCCACGATGGGCACCGGCAGCATGGGAAGTACGAGCACTCCGACAGGGCCAGGGTCCGGCGGCACGTCGGGCCCGCCACCGAGCGGGGGAAGCTGAGAAGATCTCCAACGTAGGACGGGGGACGACTAAGCTCGAACCTTAGACGGGGCGCCGTCCGCGACCTGCCTATCGAAAAGATGGGACCTGGGCGGGGACGGTGCTTCGCGATTCCGCGATCTGGCAGCGGTTCGAGCGTCGGAGGGCCCTGAACTCAAGGCACCCCGGGGGGCTTGGTGGACAATGGCGTATAATTCCATAAGTAGGCCCCGAGGCCTCCATATCACTGTCGGGGGGCGGTCGTGAACATCTTTCTGATCGCCCGAAAGATCGTCCAGGCCATTGCCCTCGTCCTCGTGATGGCGGTGATTCTCTACGTAATCTTTCGACTGATGCCAGGGAACCCGGCTCAGATCTTCCTGTTTGGAGCGCGGACCCACGGCTCGACGCAGGCCCAGTTGCATCGAATCGAGGCGCAGCTGGGGCTGACCGGCGGGAAGTGGAACTACAAGAATTTCATCACGTACATGGCCGACATTCTGACATTCAACTTCGGCTATGACTACTTCCGGGAGACCACGGTCTGGCAGCTGATCGTGCAGGCACTTCCCTACACACTCCTGCTCATCGGAAGCGCGACAATCCTTTCCTACGTGATCGGGCTGCCCCTCGGCATTGTCTCCATCTGGACTCGAGGCAAGAAGTCGGAAGGCACCCTGGTCTCGAGTGGCCTGATCCTGAACTCGATTCCGTACTTCATTTTGGCCATTATCCTCTATCTCTACTTCGTGGCCTACTACAAGTTAGAGCCCGTTCGGTCCGTCTTCCCGCTCACGGACATCACCCATCCGACGTTGTCGAGCTTGGCCTACGTGGCCGTTGCGCTGACTCTGCCAATGGCGACGCTGGCGGTGATCGGGGCGTCGGGCAACCTGCTCACCATGCGCGCCGCCATGGTGTCGGTACTCGGGGAAGATTTCATCATGACGGCCCGGGCCAAGGGCGTCAAGGAGGGGTCGATCATGTTCCGCCACGCCGCCCGGAACGCGATGATCCCGGTCTCGACGCGGATGGCACTCGACTTTGCCACCATCGCGAGCGGTGCCGTCATCACCGAGATCATCTACTCGATCCCCGGGATCGGGAACCTGACCTACAACGCGATCCTGAACCTGGACTACCCACTCGCCGAAGGCGCCCTCTTCTTCCTGGCGCTGATCGTCATCGTGGCGTACTCGCTGGTCGATTTCATCCACGCGTGGCTCGACCCACGGATCAGTTTGTAGGAGGAGCGACGGGTGATCGGTACTGGGGGGGCCACCGCGGAGGAATACCGGCGCTTCCGCCGCCAGCGGATCCGCCACCGCCTCGGTCGGTGGCGGAAGCTGTGGGGGATTTATTACCGGTCCAAATTCGGTAAGGCCGGATTCTGGATCCTGATCGTCTTCGCCGCCATCACACTGCTCTCTCCGATTCTGACATTCCACAACCCGATCACCTTCATTGCGCCCCAGGAAGACACGACGATTGCGAGTCAGGAGCTCTCGTCGCCGTTACCGTACCCGCTTTCGCCGAGCGCAGCTCCGCTGTCCCCTGCCGGCACCACCATCGCGGTGGCCGGTAGCTATGTCCTGTACACGACCGCTGCCAACGGCACGGTTACGGCCCTGGGTCTTGGCGGTAGCCCGACGACGCCGCTCGGTCGGGTGTTTCCCATTCTGACGGAGAGCTTCCCGTCCAGCGCTCACACGTTTGCGGCCTCCACGTATCCCTTCGCGTCCTACGCCGCCTTCGCCTCCCGGTTCACGTTCCAGTACTCCGAGTTTCTGCTGCTCGGATCGACCTGGAACGGCTCGAGCCACCTCGTGCTGACCGAAATCAACTGGACCGGGTCGAACGTTCCCGGCGTAGGAGTTCCGAAGGCGACCAATACGGCCACGATCACTCTCAACGGTACGCTGGTGGAGGCGCCGACGGCCGACTCCACCAACGGAGTGACGCTTCCCCCCTGGGGCCCGTTCTACGAGTCGACAGCCTACACCGACAACGGGTTCAAGACCGGGTACGTTTACGCGGTGACCGAGTCGGGTGGGCAATACACGCTCACGGCGCTCTATACGCAGCCGCTCCAGGTGGTCTGGCAGATCACGCTGCCCCACACGGGCCTCCCGTCCCAGCCGGTATTCGTGGGCAGTTTCTATCCCCCACCCCAAGGCGTCACCGCGACGCAGGTACTGGTCGCGCAGAACGACAGCCTGCTCTCGTACGCGCCGGCCACGGGCGACCTGCTCTGGGAGTCCAACTTTTCGGGCCCGATCAATGTCGCCCTCCCGCCCGTGGTCCCGTTCGCGTACGAGATCGGTCCCTCGGCCGCCGACCTCGCGATGGTCGCGCTGGGCGGCTCTTCGCCGAGCGTCGACTACGCGTATCTGTCCAACGGCACGCCGGAGGAAGTCACCCCGGTGCCGGCGCCCGTGGTCGGTATCGGGACCGAAGAGGGCAGCAGCGGGTACCCGAGCTACGTGGCGATCAGCACCGCCTCGACCACGTACATCCTCGACGGCCCCGGGATCCTGGCCTCCTCGGCGAATGCGATCAGCGCTCCCTCCGGATTCGGCAACTTCGGCTACTCTCCGATCTATGACGTCGACTCGAACCTCATGATTCTCACGAGCACCACCGGGAACGCCATCGCGGTGAGCGCCACCTTGGGCACCGACCCGATCCAGTGGCGGGCGACCGTGAGCCCGACCGCCACGGCCATCTCCCCGCCGCTGTTCTTCCTGAACAGTCAGTCGGGCAAGTCCGCCATCGCCTTCACCACGTCGGGCGGGCGTCTGGACGCGTTCGCGACGTCAGGCATCGATGAGAATCCCATTCCGCCGACCCTCAAAGCTCCGTCCGGGAACGTCTACCTGTTTGGTACGAACATCTACGGCCAGGACGTCTGGAGCCAGTGGGTCGCCAGCTTCGTGTGGGACTGGGAGATCGGCCTCGCCGTCACGGCCGGCATCATGGTCATCGCGGTCCTGGTCGCGATGTTCATCGGCTACATCTCGAACTGGGTGGCCACGGTGGTGGAGACCGTTACGCTGGTACTGTTCCTCCTGCCGGGACTGGCCCTGCTCATCGTCATCGCCTCGATCTTAGGCGCCTCCTTCGCCAATGTGGTGCTGGTCCTGACGTTCGTCGGTTGGCCGTATACCGCCTTCACGCTCATCGGCGTCGTGCGTCAGGTGAAGTCCCGTACGTTCGTCGAGGCCGCCCGCGCCTCGGGGGCTCGAACGCTCCAAATCCTGCGTCGACACATGCTGCCGAACATGACGCCACTACTGGCCTATTTCACCGCCCTCTCCGTCGGCGGGGCCGCCACGGCGCTCTCCACGCTCCAGTTCCTAGGCGTGGCCCCGTTGACGATCTCGACCTGGGGGGGCATGCTCCAGCCAATGTTTGGCAACTACTACCTGCTCGTCCGGGCGCCGTTCTGGGTCTGGCCGCCAACCATCGCGCTGACGATGTTCGTGTTCGCCTTCGTGTTCGTCTCTCGAGGACTCGACGAGGTCGTTAACCCCAGGATTCGGGCCCGGTAGGAGGCGGAGGAGGAACGTCGCTCTCCGCACCCCCGGCTCCGGCGTCGGTGCCTCTGCCCTCCGGCGACGACCGCGGGCCGATCATCGATATCGAGAACTTCTCGGTCAAGTTCCAGACCGAGGACGGCGTGGTGTTCGCGCTGGACCGGGTCAACCTGCAGCTCCGCTCGGGCGAGACGATCGGGATCCTAGGGGAGAGCGGGTCGGGCAAAACGACGCTGGCGCTCTCCATGATGGCCCTCCTGCCTCCCAACGCATCGGTCGAGGGCCAGATTCGCTTCGAAGGGGAGCCGATCACCGGCCCGGGGATCTCCGGTCGGGCGCTCGTTCGCATGTCCCGTCGCCAGCGTCGGATCCTTACCGAGAAGCTCGCGCACATCCGGTGGCAGGGCATCTCGATGGTCTTCCAGGGATCGATGAATGCCTTCAATCCGGTCTACACGATCCGCAAGCAGATCGCGGAGGTGTTCCACCTCCACACGACGTATGACGAAGCGGAGATCCAGGAACGCGTCGTGGACGCCGTCCGTCGCGCCGGGCTCGACCCCGCTGTTCTGAAGGCGTATCCCCACGAGCTCTCGGGCGGAATGAAGCAGCGGGCGGTCATCGCGATGGCGCTCGCCCTGCATCCAAAGCTCGTCATCGCCGACGAGCCGACCACCGGCCTGGACGTGGTCATCCAGGCCCGACTGATCCACGAGCTCAAGGAGCTGCGGAAATCGGAGATCGAGTCGATGATCGTCATCTCGCACGACATCGGCGTCATCGCGCAGCTCGCCTCTCGGGTCGTCGTCATGTACGCCGGCCGGGTGATGGAGGTCGGTACCGCGGAGGACATCTACCTGCGGTCGGCGAACCCCTACACCCGGGCGCTGACCGACAGCTATCCCTCGCTCGCGCGCGGCCGGGAGGCGATCAGTGGCATTCCCGGCGCGCCGCCCGATCTCATCACACCGCCGCCCGGATGCCGGTTCGCGAGTCGGTGCCGGTATGCGCAGGACGTCTGCCGGACCGAGGAGCCTCCCGCGATCGAGGTCGAGCCGGGTCACCTGAGCGCGTGTCATTTTGCCCGCGAGCTCGCAGCCGGAACCCTGGCGGCCACGGTGACGACCGAGATCGCATTGCCCCCGATGGATGCGCCGGTCGGGCTGTACACCCGCGAGCCGCTCATGAAGGGGGTTGGTGTGACGAAGTTCTTCAACCTCCGGGGCAGCCAGGCCGGTGCGCTGTTCAGCCGTCCCGGCGTCAAGCGGTTCGTCCACGCCGTCGACCACGTGAGCTTCGACATCTACCCGGGCGAGGTCCTCGGCATCGTCGGGGAGAGCGGGTCCGGGAAGACCACGATCGGACGCGTCATGCTCAACCTGCTTCCCGCGTCGGGTGGCCGACTCGTCTTCCGGTTCGGGGGAGCGGGGCAGGTCGCCAGCCTCGTTGCCGCCGAGGAGCGGCGAGCGGTCTTTCCGCCGGCGATGTCCGAGTCGGATGCACCGGCCGCCAAACTCATCGCGGCCGGATACGACGACCTGCTGAGCCTGGCGGCCGCCCCGGCGCCGGAGGTCCAGCGGGTGAGTGGCTTCCCGGCCAACTCGGCGAACTCGCTGATCGCGGCAGCCCGGCGTCGCGCCGGCGTCAACGCGGCGGTGGCGGAACGACTGCGGGCCGCTGGCTATCGGGACTCGATGGAGCTGGCCGATGCCGAACCCAAGGAGGTTGCCGCCCGGGCCGGCATCACCCCCTCGGAGGCGGAACGCCTCGTCGACCTCGCCCGAGACCGCGCCGACGTGAGCCGGCTGGGGGAGGGAGGTACGGCCTTCCAGGCTTTCCGGCGACTCACCCAGATGATCTTCCAGGACCCGTACGACTCGCTGGACCCCAATCTGACGATCTACGACATCATCGAGGAGCCGCTCATTGCCCATCGGCTCGCGTCCGACCCCGCCAAGGTCCTCGAACGGATCCAGACCGCGCTCACCATCGCTCAGCTTCGTCCTCCGAGCAACTACCTCGACCGCTACCCCCACGAACTCTCGGGCGGCGAACGCCAGCGGGTGTCGGCGGCACGATCACTGGTAACCGACCCCCGGTTCCTGGTCGCGGACGAACCGATCTCCAGCCTCGATGTCTCGCTGCGCGCCGGCTTTCTGAACCTCCTGAAGCGGCTCCGACTGGACCGCGGAACCACGATCGTGTACGTCACGCACGATATCGCGTCGGCGCGCTACGTGGCCGACCGGATCCTGGTGATGTACCTCGGCACCGGCGTGGAGATGGGCCCGAGCGAGGAGGTCATCCGGATGCCCCTCCACCCCTACACCAAGGCGCTCATTCAGGCTGTACCGATGCCGACCCCGCGGTGGAACCCGGGCGAGCTCGAGATTCGCGGCGAGATCGGCAACGCGATCGACGTTCCGCAGGGATGTCGGTTCTCGGCTCGATGCGTCTACCGGCAGGACAAGTGCGTCACCGACCCGCCCCCGCGGCAGGGTCAGGGAGCTCACTGGTACCTGTGCCACTACACGCAGGACCAACTCCGTCAGCTGCATTCCTCGCCGTCGCCTCCGTCTGCGGCGGGTTGAGCGACGTCCGGTCCGGCCCATGGGTGCCGCGCAGGGTCCGGAACCTGACCTGGGCGTTCAAGAGGCTGAGGCGGCCGCCCGCCGGGCCCGATGGTACTTCACGCTGTTACCGCTCTACGCACTGGTGCTGATCCTCGGCGCATCCGCCCCGCCGGCGCTGCTGGGATACATCAGCTACGGCCAGACCGTGCCGCTGCTGCTATTCATCGGTGCGATCTTCGTCGCCTTCGCAGGCGCCTGGTCGGACTTTGGTGCCAAGTCGCACATCCGGGAGGTCGTTCGGCATCACCTCCCCTTCGGCATGGCCGATATGGAATATGTGCACAAGCAGCAGTTCCTGCTGATGATGGCGTACCTCGGGGTCGCCGGCCTCTACGTCGTGATCGGAGTGGCGATCATCGTACTCTGACGGGCCGGGACGGTCGTCCTCGTCGGATTAGCGCACCCGGAGGGTCCAGATCCCCTTCAGGCCGCAGAGCGCGAGGCCGTTCACGATCAGGGCCACCCCAGCGACGAGATAGTCGAATTGGATACCCCGGAGGGTGATCACCAGCCCCCCGAGGATGATCCCGACCGGCGTGGCCACGGAGCCGCCGACCTGCTGAACGCTCAGCACCCGGCCGAGCACCTTGTTCGGCACGATGACCTGGAGCGTCGCCACATAGACCGTGTTGATGAACCCGGTGATCGCCCCGATCACCACGACGAGGGCGAGCGAGAGGAAGAAGGAATGGGAGAGTGCCAGCCCCACCACTCCGAGTCCGGCGAGGGCGATGCCCACCGCGAGCGCAGGACCCGCGAACCGCCGGGCCCGGAGGCGCCCGACGGCGACCGCGCCGACGGCGACGCCCCCCGCGATGCCAGCCACGAGAAAGGCGAACTCCGACGTGCTGTTCGTGAGCAGCTCCGCATTGTAGATGACCAGGAAGGAGAACGTCATCGAGGCGAGGAAGTTTACCGGGATCGCTCCGAGCACGACCTCGAGCAGCGGGAGGTGATCCCGGATGTATCCGAGTCCCTCCCGTAATTCCCTCGTGAACGATTGCGGTTCGCTCGGGGTGGATGGAACACGGCTCGTGGCCCCGACGCTGGACGCGATCTGGGCCAGGAAGATCGCCGAGAGCACGTACGTGGCCGAGTTGACGGCAAACCCGGGCACGGTCCCCGCAAATGCCAGGATCAGCCCGGCCGCGGCGGACCCCACGACCTGGGTCCCTTGTCCCGTCGCGGTCAGCAGCCCGTTCGCGTCCTCCAGATCCTCGGGCGGCATCATCCGGGGAAGGATCGCACTGCTGGCCGGATTGAAGGTCGCCGTGAAGCCGTAGACCACGACGACCACCGCGAGGATGACGGTCAGGTTGAAGCCCACTGTCGCCAGATAGAACGCGAGGAGTGCTAAGGTGACGCCGCGTACCGAATCGGAAAGGATCATCAACGTCCGGCGGTTGTACCGGTCCGCGAGAACGCCTGAGATCAGCCCGATCGCCACCCCGGGCACCACGGATGCCACCCCGACATACGTGATGTCGAGAGCGCTGCCGGTTCGGTGATAAACGACCCACGCGACCGTTACGACGAAGACGGCCGCACCCAGTTGTGAGGCGGCAGCGGCCGTGAAGAGGTTCCGAAAGCTGGAGTTCCGAAGCACTCGGCCCGGCGAGGACGACGACGGCGCGGGCTCCGGAGAGGGCAGCGCGCCGGAAGTCATCGATTAGGTGCACACCGGCCTGGAGCCCGGTACCCGCTCGCTACTTTCGCCGCTGGGTGTGAGTCGTCGCAGTCCGGCTCCCCTCGAGGTGAGCAACGGCAGCCCTCTTAAATGGCAAGCTCACGAGCGGTGAGCAGTCTATCGAGTGGCGCGCGGAACGCCTTTCACGCAGCGGACGATCTGGTCTCCGGCGGTCATCAGGGACCGAGCGCCCCACCCGGGGGGGAGCCTTGGGCCTGCGGTCCCGGGCCGTCCTCCGGCGGCATATACTCCTGAGGGGCCGGATAGTACTCGACGCGGAAGATCATCCCGAAAATGCCCCCGAGGATCCCGAGCGGAACCCCGACGTAAAAGCCACCCCCTCCGAAGGTGCTCAGCAGCGTGACGATCACGATGGCCGCGCCCAGGAACAGGTGGTACCGCGGCCAGAAAACGAGGCTGAACGCCAGGCCGATTAGCAGGAACCCGGCCAGCGCCTCGGTCTGACCGTACCAGAGCGAAAAGCTCCCCAACCCGGGGTGAATCAGATTGAGAAACGAACCCTCGCTCCAGAGTACCGCGCCGTCGATGACGATGAAGCCGCCGGCCACCGCCGTCAGCACCACGGAAAGCTTGGGTCGGTTGGAGTCCATGTCTCCCCGCCGGTCCTCGGTCTCCGGAGCGCGTCGGCCCTACATGAGGCTGGCAGGTCCGGCGGCCATACCTTCGGTCCGGCGGCGGCTCCCGGGAACAGTTGGGACACAACGCATTTGAGCCCCGGGAGGGGTGGACCTGCCGTGAGCGAGTACGCCCAGGCCCCGGAGGAGCCTGCGGAGACCCATAACACGCTCTCGGTTCCTTGGGTCATCCTTGCCGCGATTCTGTGCGGGGTGGGAATCTTTCTGGTGACCGGCGCCCTGATCCGGTTGGCCGGGGGCATTGTCGATTGGGCGTGGTGGATTGGAATCCTTCCGGCCGCGGTCGGCTTCCTGATGCTCATGAGTCCTCGCGCAGGCTCCCAAGGGCCCCACTGAGCCGGCTTCCCGTACAGCTGCACAAGCCCTAATTGGCCCGCACCGTAGGCAGTACGGATGTCGGACGCCGCGCCGGTGGTCGTCAAGCTGGGGGGCAGCGTCCTGACGCGCAAGCGGGAAAGCGCCCGGCTCCGGCCCAAAATCCTCGCGCGGCTCAGTTCGGAGCTGGCCGCGGCTGGTGACCGCCCAATCGTCCTGCTACACGGCGCAGGATCGTTCGGCCACCCCGGTGCCATCCGGTGGAGCCTGGCGGAGCCGCCTGGGGGGACCGGAGACACTGCCCATAGGGCCCGGGGGGCAGCCATTGTCAGCTCGGAGGTCCGCCGACTCCACGGCTTCGTCGTGCAAGCCCTGCTCGACGCAGGACTGTCTCCCTTCTCCGTGCCACCCCAGGTCATCGCAGAGAATCGGAGGGGACGGCTGGAGACCCTGGAGATCGACCCGTTCCGGAGGGTGTTGGGAACCGGTGGACTGCCCGTTTCTTTTGGGGACGTTGTCCGAGACTCCGACTGGGGGCACTCCATCCTGTCGGCCGACACGATAGCGGTGGAGCTGGTCCGGCGGCTGCCGGCGAAGCGGTTGATTTTTGTCTCCGATGTCGATGGAGTGATGGAGGCCACATCTCCCGGCCATCGGAGACGAGCGGTTCCTCGGGTCACGCCGGAGCTCGTGGCGTCCCTCCAGCCCTCGCCGGGGGTTCCGGACGTGACGGGCGGCATTCGGGCGAAGGCCCAGGCGGTGCTCGATGCAGCCGGCGCCGGGGCTGACGCAGGTATTATTAGCGGACTCCGGCATGGCGCGCTTTCCCGGGCTCTTCGGGGGGAATCGGTCTACGGCTCGTGGTGCACGCCCGAAGTCACGTAGGCCCGCCCGGGGCCGCGCGACACCCGACCAGGGCCTCCTGAGCCATCGAAAGGCGGAGCACGTCAAGGTCGTCCTCGGACAGCCGGTGGAGGGCCGGTACCGCTACTGGGACGACGTCCAGCTGTTCCACAACGCCCTCCCCGAGATTGATTTCGAGGAGGTAGACCCCTCGGTCGAGTTCTTCGGGAAGCGTCTCCAGGCCCCGCTCATGATCACCGGCATGACGGGGGGCTACCCCGGTGCCGTGACGATCAACTCGAACCTCGCCCGCGCGGCCGCGGACCTCGGGATCGCGATGGGCGTCGGGAGCGAGCGCGCCGCCATCCTCAAAGGAAACTTCCCGGAAAGCTACTCGTGCGTGGCCAAGTTCGCCGTACCCCTCAAGTTCGCGAACATCGGAGCGCCGCAGATCATTGCCCAGGCGCCGGGGGAGCAGGTCATTGGACTTGCGGAGGCCAAAGCGGCGATGGACCTCATCGGTGCCGACGGGCTCGCGATTCACCTGAACTTTCTGCAGGAACTGGTGCAACCCGAGGGCGACCGGCGGGCACGAGGATGTCTGGACCAGATCCATCAGCTGGCCCGAGACCTGCCCGTCCTGGCCAAGGAGACCGGGGCTGGGATGTCCCGGTTCGTCGGTGATCGGCTCCGGGCTGCCGGTGTCCGAGCCTTCGACGTGAGCGGGACCGGCGGCACCAGCTTCGCCGCGGTCGAGCACTACCGCGCCGTGGCCCAAGGGGCCATACGAGAGGCCCGGGTTGGCAAAACCTTCTGGAACTGGGGAGTCCCGTCCCCCGTATCCGTACGGGAGCTCGTGCCGCTCGAGCTGCCTATCGTAGCGAGTGGAGGAATTCGCTCCGGCCTGGACGTCGCCCGAGCCGTGGCTCTCGGGGCTACGGCCGCGGGCATTGCCGGGGGCGTCCTGCGGGCGGCCGCGACCGGGCCGAAGGAGACCCGCGCCGAGTTGGAACAGATCATCTACGAGTTCAAGGTCGCCATGTTTCTGACCGGCAGCCGGACGCTCGAGGAGCTCCACCGGGCGCGCTACGTCCTCACGGGCGAGACGCGCCAGTGGCTCGAGCGATGAGCGATCCGCGGCCGGCAGTCGTTGCGGCCGCGGTTCCCGCCGACCCGGCCGAGCTCGAGCGGCTCAAGATCCAGTGGATTCGAGAGGGTCAGGAGGACCACATGCTGTCGACAGCCGAGCTTCGCGCCCGATGGATGGCGTCTTCGCCGGGGACCACACCCGGCTGGATTCGGCGGAAGCCCACGCGTACACTGTCCGGGGTTGCCGTCGTCGCCGTGATGACTGCGCCGGCGGCTTGTCCCCATGGGAAGTGCACCTACTGCCCCGGAGGCCTCGACCAGCGCTCCCCACAGAGCTACACCGGGGAGGAACCGTCCGCCCTCCGCGGAGCGCAGCTACATTACGATGCTCGGGCGATCACTGCCCACCGCCTCGAGACGCTCGAAGCGATCGGGCACTCGACCTCGAAGGTCGAGGTTATTCTGATGGGCGGGACGTTTCCGGCACGTCCCTCCGCCTATCGGCAAGACGTCTTCCGAGGGGTTTTCGAGGGACTGAACGGCGCCAGCGCACCGACGCTCCAGGACGCTCAGCACCAAAACGAGACAGCGGCCCGGCGATGCGTCAGCCTGACGGTCGAAACCCGCCCGGACTGGTGTGACGGGCGGAATCTGCCCGAGCTGCTCGACGCCGGCGTTACCCGGGTAGAGCTAGGGGTGGAGTGTCTCACCGACTCCGTCCTGTGGGCCACCGGTCGGGCTCACGGTACGGAGGCCGTGCGCACGGCCACCCGGGAGGCGCGGGACCGCGGGCTGAAGGTCTGTTACCACTGGATGCTGGGGCTTCCGGGGATGACCCCGACGCGCGACCTGGCCGACTTCCGCCGGCTGTTCGCGGACCCCGATTATCGGCCTGACATGCTCAAAGTCTACCCGACGCTGGTCGTACCCGGCACAGCGCTCTTTGAGGACTGGAAGGCCGGTCGGTACTCCCCGTACGAGACCGAGGTCGCTGCTGACCTGCTGGCCGAGCTCAAGGCCGAGGTACCCCCCTATGTGCGGATTCAACGGATCCAGCGGGACATCCCGGCGCGTCTGATTGCGGCGGGCGTCCGCCACGGGAATCTCCGCCAGTTGGCCCAGGTACGGCTCCGCGACCGCGGGTCCCGGTGCCATTGCCTCCGATGCCGAGAGCCGGGGCGCGCGGCCGTCCCCGACCTAGCCGATCTTCGGCTCCGTGTGGACTCGTATGGGGCAAGCCAAGGCCGTGAGGACTTCCTTCGCTGGGAAAGCGCCTCGGCCGACACCGTGGTAGCATTCCTGCGACTCCGGTTTCCGGGATCTCACACGGAGGGTGGTCTACGCGACCCGGTGGTACGTGAGCTCAAGGTGCTCGGTGTCGAGGTACCGATCGAGGGCCCGGCTCGAGGGGCGCTGGAGTTCCAGCACCGGGGCTTCGGACGCTCCTTGCTTCAAGCGGCGGAGGCGCGGGCTCGTGAGGCAGGGTTTGGGAGGCTATTCGTGATGAGCGCCATCGGGACGCGGGAATACTACCGAAGACTGGGCTATTCCCCCACGGGGCCCTGGATGGCTCGATCGCTCGGCTGATCCGCAGCACTCGGACGAAGTTCGTCGCGCAAAGCTATAATCGGGGCCCCTCTGCCGTCCCCCGGGCCCTCACTTCCGTGCCGCCATCGAGCTCCGACGCGGTCGCTACGCCGCCCACTTCAGCCGAACTGGACGCGCGGGACCTCCCACGCATCTACCGAACGATGCTGTTGGCACGCGCGTTCGACGAGCGGTGCCTGACGCTCCAGCGGCAAGGTCGGATCGGATTCTATGTCCCCGCCATGGGTCAGGAGGCGGCACAGATCGGCTGCGGCTGGGCGCTGGACCCCGCCGACTGGTTGTTCCCGGCGTACCGGGAACTCGGGCTCGCCCTCACCCGGGGGGTGACCCTCGACGAACTCCTCTGTCAGTTCTTCGGAAATGCTCAGGACCGGCTCAAAGGGCGGCAGATGCCCAATCACTACGGCTACCGGGACCGGAACTTTGTGGTCGGGTCCAGCCCTATCGGGACCCAGATCATCCAGGCCGTCGGCGCTGCGATGGCCGCGCGCCGGCGGGGAGACGCAATCGTCACCATACCGTTCTTTGGCGACGGTGCCACCAGTTCGAACGACTTTCATGCCGGACTCAACTTTGCCGGCGTGTTTCGTGTTCCCACGATCTTCTTCTGCCAGAATAACGAGTGGGCCATTTCACTGCCCCGGAGTCGACAAACCGCTGCGAAGACCCTCGCCGAGAAAGGCGGAGCGTATGGAGTTCCGGGCGAGGTCGTCGACGGCAACGACGTTCACCAGGTCTTCCGGGCAGTCCGCACCGCTCGGGCGCGGGCGATCGCCGGTGACGGTCCGACGCTGATCGAGGCCCAGGTCTACCGGCTGGGTCCGCACTCGACGTCGGACGACCCTCGACGTTACCGCTCGGACGCGGAATTGGCCGAGTGGAAGCAGAAGGACCCCATCGGCCGGCTCAAGCACGAACTACTGGATGCCGGAGCGTGGACCGAGGAGCAGGACGCCGCGCTACTGGAAGAGGTCCGAGGCGAGGTGGCCCAAGCGCTGGCGCGGACGGAGACGGTCGGCCCCGCAGACCCAACCTCCTTCCTTGATGATGTTTATGCGACCCGGACGCCCGCTCTGGACGAACAGCGCCATTACCTCGAGGAGATGCTGAAGGCGGGGATGGTCCGGCAATGACCGAAGCGACGCTCGTACAAGCCGTCAACCGGGCGCTGCACACGGCGATGGCGGCCGATCCCGAGGTTCTCCTCCTGGGAGAAGACATCGGCGTGAACGGCGGCGTCTTCCGCGCCACGGAGGGCCTCCTGAAGGAGTTCGGGGCCGACCGGGTCATCGATACCCCTCTCTCGGAAACGGGAATCATCGGTACGGCCGTGGGGATGGCGCTCTACGGCCTCAAGCCGGTCGCGGAGATTCAGTTCCTCGACTTCATCTATCCCGGCTTCGACCAGATCGTGAGCGAACTCGCCAAATTTCGGTACCGATCCGGCGGGCAATATCCCTGCCACGTCGTGATTCGAACCCCCTACGGCGGAGGCATCAAGGGCGGTCTCTATCACTCCCAGAGCACGGAGGCGTATTTCGCCCATACCGCCGGGCTCAAGGTCGTCGTGCCATCGACGCCGGCCGATGCGTACGGACTCCTGCTGTCCGCCATCTTCGACCCCGACCCGGTCATTTTCCTCGAGCCGAAGCGGATCTACCGGTCGGTTTCCGGTGAGATCCCCGAGGGGGATCACCGGGAGCCGATTGGAAAGGCGCGCATCGTCCGGGAAGGCACCGACGTCAGCGTGTTTGCCTATGGTGCCATGATTCCGCCAGCGACCGAAGCCTGCCAATCGCTCGAGGGTGAAGGGATTTCCGCCGAGCTCGTCGACCTCCGCACGCTCTCTCCGGTCGATTCTCCGGCCGTGATCGCGTCCGTCGAAAAGACCGGTCGGGCCGTCATCGTGCACGAGGCGGCGCGATTCTGTGGCTACGGCGCGGAAATCGCGGCGATCCTGGCCGACAAGGCGTTCTACTCGCTCAAGGCCCCCATTGCGCGGGTGACCGGATTCGACACGCCCTTCCCGTACGCTCTCGAAAACCTCTATCTGCCGAACGCGGCGCGCATCCGTCAGTCCGTCCTGGACACGGTGCGAGCCGCCTAGGGGGACGGGCCGTCATGGAGTACGAATTCCGGCTGCCGGATATCGGAGAAGGCGTGGCCGAGGGAGAGGTCGTTCGCTGGTTCGTCAAAGAAGGGGATTCCGTCCAGGAGGACGCCCCGCTGGTATCGGTCTTGACGGACAAGGCCAATGTCGAGATTCCGTCGCCAAAAGCCGGTCGGGTAGTGCGGATTCATGCGAAAGAAGGCGAGAAGGTCAAGGTCGGCGCGACCCTGGTCACTCTCGAAGTCGCCGGTGCTTCGGGGTCGGGGACTGGCGCAGGGGCCTCGACGCCGCCGCCCCCCACCGCCACCGCGACGGCTCTTCCGTCCACCTCCGGCGGCGGCGCCCCCACCCCCCCCTCCCCGCCGGGTCGCTCGCTGGCCTCCCCCTACGTCCGACGTCTCGCGGCGGAGCGCGGCATCGATGTCGCCACCGTCATCGGCTCCGGTCCCGGGGGACGAATCCTCGAATCGGATCTGACGGGGCCCTCCACGACGTCTCCGGTCCCCGCGACCACGCCGGCCCACCCTCCGGCCCCACCGGTGGGTTCGGCTCCGCCTACCGCGAGTGGCGGTGGATCGCCCGGGGTTTCCGACGAGGACGTGCTCGAGCGCGTGCCGATGCGAGGCGTACGTCGGGTCATCGCGGAGCACATGATCGAGGCCCGGCACAAGGCGGCCCACTACACGTACGTCGAGGAGATCGACGTCACGTCGCTCGTCGAGGTCCGCGACCGGATGGCCAAGCATGTCGAGAAGAAGGGAACACGGCTGAGCTACCTCCCGTTCGTGGTGAAGGGCGTCATCGCCGGCCTGAGGGCCTACCCGCGGGTGAACGCGCGGTTCGATGACGAGCGGCAAGAGCTGGTCGTCCACCGATCCTATAACATTGGCATCGCCACTGCAGCTCCGGAGGGCTTGCTGGTCCCGGTCCTCCACCACGCCGACCGGAAGAGCGTGAGCGATCTGGCCCGCGAGATTCAGGAGCTCGCGGAGAAGGCCCGGGAAGGGAAGCTGACCCGGGCGGAGATGAGCGGGGGC
>JASHOK010000016.1 GCA_030041175.1 Thermoplasmata archaeon
CTACAGGCCTAGAACAGGCGACGAAGCTTCCACAGCGCCGCCGCGCCGACGCGGACATGCCCGGTCAGGGCGCTTGCGTCCCGGCCGATACCGACCAGCTCGGTCGGACCCTCGACAAGACTGACGTGCCATCCGCCCTTTGCCAACGCCGAAGGGACTCCTCGGACCTCCCAGAGGCGGAGATGCGCTTCGTGCAGCACGGACGATGCCTTGGACTGCTCGGACAGGAACGGGCCCACCTGGATCGAGAGATTCCGCCGGTCGCCGTCTAGTCGCGCCAAGGTCGCGCCGTTGACCGATGCCTCAAGCGTGCCGGCGGCCACGTGCCGCAAGAGCCGGACCATTTCGCTCGCCGGGGACCGAGCCGTCACCCACGCCCTCTCGGACGGTGTGCCTGAGAGTCGCTCCGACCGCTTAGCGGTGACGGAGCACCGCGGGAAGCGCGAGTGGGTCGACCGCAGCCTCGCACCCCCTAGCGCCGGGCAGTACCCTCAGGAGCTGGCCGGCCTGCACGAAGTCTACGAAAAACTGCCGGGGCCAGGATTCGAACCTGGGAACTCCTTCGAGAGCAGATCTTGAGTCTGCCGCCTTTGGCCGCTCGGCCACCCCGGCCTGCGGGAAGGGGGAGGCTCCTCCCTTATTCTTCTTCCCCTTGGTCGAAGTCCAATCCCTCGCCCATCTCGGCCGGCTCGTCGATGAGGACGGCCTGTTCCCTCGGAATGGAACGGTCGGCGATGGGCTCGGCCGGCACGGGGTCGTGACGACGATGCTTGAGGTCCACCCTGCGGACCCGTCCGCAGTTGAGACAGGTTTGAGTTCGGCGGCCGGAGCGGAGCCGGGTCCGGACGGTCCGGCCTTCGACCCAGAACGCGGAGCAGCCACGGCAGTAGAGGTCCCGGTACTCGCGGAGCAACCGCACGTTGTAGCGCATCCCGATGCGACGGGCCAGGGTCACGTACCGACGGGACAGATTGGGGGACGGTGCACGGGCCTCCGACTCGGCTAGCGTGAACAAGTCCTGGATCCGTTCCTGGGCGGCCCGGATCATCGCGGAGGTGCGCCGGCCGCGCCGCCCGCGTCGGCGGGCGGAACCCGGGCCCCGCATAGAGGGCAGAAAATGGCGACCGCCGATATCACATTGTTGCAGGTAGGGCAACGGCGGGAGCTGCTCGGAAGGGGGGCTCCGGCCCGAGAGGGCGCCGGCGGACCGGGCGACCACGTAGGGGTGGAGGGCGCCGAGGGCCCCCAGCGCGGCAGCGGAGCGGACGGCGGGATCGGGGTCGCCGACGGCACTTCCGGCGGGATCGTGGCGCCACAGCTCCGGCAGAACAGGATTCCCTCCGCTGCCGGCGCTCCGCATCGTGGACAGGTCGGCACGACCCTGCAAAGTATATGCGGAATTTAACCGTCCACATCGGTAGTGCGACACCGGTCCGTAGCGCTAATCACTCGGGATCCGAGCCTGTATGCGGATCTCGCCGGTGCGTTGCGCGAGCGGAAGATTCCGACGGTGAGTCTACTGCCCGGGGACCGTATTCCGGCCACCGTTGCGGTCGTCCTGACGAGCCCGGAGGAGGCGGCGGGCATCGTATTCCCTCGAGTGATGGCCGTGGGCGGCGGTCAGGAACGTTCCGCCTTGTGGGCCGCGGTGGAGGGGGCGCTGACGGGGATTCCGGCGCAGGAGGTCGTCGTCGGGATCGACCCCGGCCCTCGGCCCGGCTACGCGGTACTGTCGGCCGGGGTTTCCCTCGCCCAGGGTAGCCTAGACTCTCCCGAGGCGGTAGCGATGTTCGGCCGGCAGATCCAGCGCCGGTTCCCAGACGCCTCGGTCGTGTACCGCGTCGGAAGCGGCGACAGCACGTCGCGAGACCGGATACTTCAAGGCCTCTGGGACCTGCGTCGGCCGGTCGAGCTCGTCGACGAGAAGGGAACGACTCGGCGGGGCAAGCCCCGGCCCCGCGACCCGGAGTCCGCGGAGCGGATCGCCCGGGTCCGTGGCCACCGGATCCATCTTCCCACGGCCGTCCGGGTAACGCCCGGAGAGGTGGCCAATCTCCAACGGATGAGTCGTGAGGAGAGCGGCGGTCGCTTCACGATCCCGAAGACTCTCGCGGTGCAGGTACTCGAAGGACGCATCTCGATGTCCGACGCTCTCCGAGAGGGAGAGCGACGCTACCCCCGTTCCGCCGGCCGCCCGGCCCCTGCCGGCCGAACCGCGCAAGAATCGTCTTAAGCGGCGACCTCGTCCGCGGCTCCGGTGCCGCTCCCGGACGACGTAGAGCGACGGCTCCGGCGCGTCGCCCTCGAAAATGCCATTCAGCACGATGGCGAGGCGCGGGCCGGACCGCTCGTGTCGCGACTGCTGGCCACCGAACCCACTCTTCGCCCCAGAGCGAGCGAGCTCCGGGACACTGCGGAGGCCGTTGCGGCGGAAATTTCCCGGATGAGTCGCGCAGAGCAGGAAGCGGCCCTGGTGGGCCTTGGAGGTCCCGAACCCGCGCCGGCGCGTCCGGAGGAGCGGGCGGAGGAGCTACCTCCGCTTCCCGACGCGACGGAGGGTGCCGTGGTCCTGCGAATGGCGCCGTTCCCGTCCGGGGCCCTTCACATCGGGAACGCCCGCATGATTTTCATTAATGGGGCCTACCGGCAGCGGTACGGCGGCCGGTTGCTGCTCGTGCTCGACGATACCGTCGGGTCGGAGGCAAAGCGGGTCGAGCTCGAATTCTTCGACCTCATCCAGCAGGACCTGGAGCGATCCGGGGTAAGGCCGGACGCGACGTACTACAAGTCCGACCGGCTTCCTCGTCACTACGAGTGGGCGGCGAAGGTCATCGACCGGGGGGCAGCCTACGTCTGCGTCTGCCCGCCCGACCTGTTGCGGGAGAACCGGCGACAGAGTATCGCGTGCCCGGAGCGCTCGCAGTCCGTCGAAGTCACCCGCGGCGAGTGGGCGAAGATGCTGGACGGGGCCTACGCTCCGGGTGGAGCTGTGCTCCGGCTCAAGACCGATCTGCAGGATCCGGACCCCGCCTTCCGTGACCGCGTACTGCTGCGCATTAGCGACTTCGATCACCCCCGCGTCGGGCACCGGTATCGGGTATGGCCGATGCTCGAATTCTCGTGGGCCGTCGACGACATCGAGCTGGGGGTCACTCACGTGGTCCGGGGGAAGGACCTGGTCATCGAGGACCGGATGCAGGAGTACATCTGGAGGATCCTGGGGATCACCGGTCCCCACTTTCTGCATTGGGGGATCCTCCGGGTGCGAGAGGCCAAGGTGGCGAAGAGCAAGGCCTACGCCGAGGTCCGCTCGGGCGAGTACGACGGCTGGGCGGATCCGCGAACCTGGAGTCTTCTGTCGTTAGACCGGCGCGGCATCACGGTCGAGGCGGTTCGGCGATTCACGCTCTCCTTCGGACTGTCCCTCGCCGATATCGAGGTGCCGGCCGAGACGCTGTACGCCGAGAACCGGGCGTTGATCGATGCGACCACGCCCCGACGACTGTTCGTACCGGATCCCCGCCTCGTGCACGTGGAGGGCTTTCCTGCGGACCTCTCGACCGTTGAGCTGCCCAACCATCCGGAGCGGTCGGAGTTGGGGGTTCGTCAGGTGGCAACCGGGCCGGATTTCTGGCTCCCGGCGAACGAACTGATTCGACATGCGGGCACCGAGCTGCGCCTCAAGGACCTGCTCAATCTCCAGCTCCCGGGCGACCTGACCCCCGGACCCGACGGCAAGATCCGCGCGTCCTTTACCTCGAAGGCCAACAAGAAGCTGCCCCGGATTCAGTGGGTCGGCGCAGCGGAGCCGGTCTCTGTCGACATCCTCGAGTTGGACGGAACCCATCGGACGGGGATGGGGGAGGCAGCCCTAGGCGCATCGGCGCCCGGGGACCGGCTGCAGTTCGAACGCGTAGGCTTCGTGCGCGTTGAGTCGAGCTGGAAGCCGGGTGCCACGCCGCTCCGGGTCTGCTACGGGCATCCGTAGCAGCCTCCATCTTCATAGCCCCAGCTCGCGTTTCCGTCTGCAGGGAACTATGCGCTTCTCTCACACGTCCATCACCGTGCGCAACATGGAGGACAGCCTGCGATTCTACACGGAAGTGCTGGGCCTGCGGTTCGAGCGACGTCGAGCCATTCCGGAGAACCACGCGGAGATCGCGTTCGTCCAGGAGCCGGAGAGCGGCGCCCGGATCGAGCTCACGTACTGGGAGGGGAAGGAGCAGTTCGATCCGGGAGAGCAACTCGACCATCTAGCCTTCGAGCTGGACGACCTCGACGGCTTCCTCCGCCGGGTACGGGCACAGGGCGTGAAAGTGGCGAAAGAGCCCTACACCCTCAAGGGCGGATCGGGACGGCTAGCATTCATTCTCGACCCGAACGACGTCTGGATCGAATTGATCGAGCGTTCGACCCCCGGACGGTGAGCCTCGCTCGTGAGCTCCGCGACGCCGACGCACGCCGCTCCGGAGTCGTCGCGACTGCTCGGCGCGGTCTTCGGCGCTACGTTCTTCATCCGATTCGGATTCGGCTTGACCGTATCGATCTTCGCGTCCTACTTTGCCCGGGAGTCGGTCGGTCTGAACGCGGGCTCGGTGGGCCTGGTGGGTCTGCTGAGCTCGCTCGCTCCAATCGGCGAGGGACTCACCGTTCTCTTCTCGGGCGTGGCCACGGATCGGTACGGGCGTTTCCCCATCCTCCTCGCCGGCACCCTGGCGGCGGGAGCGTTGTTGGCAATCATGAGTCTCGGCCGGACGGCAGCTCTGCTGGGCAGCGTGAACTTCCTCTTCGGGGTCGCGAGCGGTGCCATCCTCGCCGCGAGTCTCGCGGTCGTTGCCGACCAGTCCGGCCGGAGCGAGCGAGGACTCGAAATGGGGCGGTTCGATGCCGTGAACCTGCTCGGCTACATTCTCGGGTTCGCGTGCGGATTCGGCGCTCTCGGAGCCATCCCGAACTCACAGTTGCCCTGGCTGTTCCGCTTGGGCGCCGCAGTCCTCTTCGTCGGCTTCGTCTTTGCCCTCTTCTCCGTCCGGGGCTATCGCGAGCGATCGGACCGGGCCACCTTCGAGCTCTGGCGGATCAGGGACGCGGTCCTGCGCCGAGACGTTCTCATCGTCGTCGCCCCGTGGTTTGTCATCTACATGCTGCTCGGTACGGCCTTTATCTTCCTCGGGTCGGCGGCGACCGGCGCTGGCCTCCCTACCACGTGGCTCGCCGCCCTGATTGGCGGGGGAGGACTGCTGTTGCTGCTGACGCAGCCCTGGTTCGGACGTCAGGCCGACCGCCGCGGTCGCCCGCTGTTCTTGTTGCTCGGCACCGTCGGATTTGTGAGCCTGCTCGTTCTCGCGGGGCTGGTCGCCCAGTACGGCCCACAACACGTGCTGCTGGCCGGTATCGGCGTCAGCGCACTCTTCGCACTCGGATACGGTCCGGCAGCTCTCGCCTCGCTCGCGGACGTCAGTCACTCGATCACCCGGGGAACCACGATGGCCGTCTACTCGCTCGTGATCAGCGCCGGCATGGTCGCGGGGCTCTGGGTCTCGTCGGGCCTCTACTCGACGTACCGGGTAGCCGGGCTGGATGCCTTTTTTGGAATCATCGCCGCGGGTCTCGCGATCCTCACGGGCGTCCGGCTCCGCGATCTTCGGCGGCAGCCGTCCACCCTACCGGCCCCGGCCCCTCCGGGCTCATGACTCGGGCTCGATCAGCAGGTGACGAACCTGCGGGAACGCCTCGCGCAACGTCAGGGACAGATGATCGATGGAAGTCTCGATCTCGTCGGTGTCCATGTCGTCGAGGAAATTGACCCGGAGCGCCAGCAGCACGTCGTCGGGTCCCAGCATCATGGACTGAAGCCCTCGCACCTTCCGGACGCGAGGATCCCGCTCCACGAGCGAAAGAACGGCGCGAGCCTGCTGTGGGGAGATCGCCTTGCCGACGAGCAGGTCTCGACTCTCGGCGGCCAGGACGATGCCGGTCACGACCATCAGCACCCCCACGATGATCGCCGTGAGACCGTCCACGGCGGTGCTCGGCGTGTGGAACTCGTAGGCCAGGCCACCGAAGGCGACGCCGCTGCCGAGGACGGAGATGACGTCCTGGTAGAAGATCGTCTTGAGCCCCTGGTGGGCCGAGCCGAGAAAGTCGGTGATCGAGGCGCGGTCCCGACGTAGCTCGCGCAGGACTACCAGGATTCCGGCAAGACTCAGCAGCAGCGTCGCGCCCACCACAAGTAGACCCTCCGGAAGGTCGGTCACCCGGTGGTGGGAGGAGACCTGCTGGAAGCCGGACAACAGCACGTATCCGCCGGCGAACGTGAAGGCCAGGAGTCCGGCCGAGAAGGACCAGAAGAACCGCTCCTTGCCGTAGCCGAACGGGTGCTCGTGGTCCGGTGGTCGCTGTGAGGCGAGGAAGCCCCACATGACCATAGCGCCGGCAAAAACGTCACTCAGCGCGTAGACCGCCTGCGACAGCACCGCCCGGCTCCCGCCCGCAAGTGCTACCGTGAGGTTGACGGCGAAGAGCGCGACGTCCAGGCCCAGGGTGGCGGAGATGACCCACTGTGGACGCATCCGTGCTCTCCGAGCTCGAGGGCCCCGAAGGGCATGCGCCCTATGCCCGGCCATCCTTATCAGACCGAGTGCGCGAGGCGGGACGGCTCTGACGGCGCGGCGTGCCGACGGGGCTGCCTGACCAATCGTTAAATCGGCCCCTCCGGTAGGTGCGGTCGGGAGCCTATGGCGGAGGCGGCAAAGGGTCCGAGCCCTGCAGCGGGCGGCCACCAGATGCGCCGACCGAGCCTCGATTCCATGGGCCTCGCGCCGGGCAAGAAGGCACGACTCAAGCGCCTCCTGTATGATTACGGACCCGGGGGCGGGACGCTTCTCGTCCTGCCCATCGACCAGGGCCTCGAGCATGGGCCGTCCGACTTCTTCGAGAATCCGGAGGCGCTCGACCCGGACTATCAGTTCCGGCTGGCGCGAGAAGGGAACTTTTCCGCCATTGCGCTCCATGTGGGCCTGGCGCGGAAGTATTTCCACCGGTACGCGGGCGAGGTTCCGCTGATCCTCAAGCTCAACGGGAAGACGAACATTCCCGCCGACACGCACTCGTTCTCGGCGCTCACGGGGACTGTCGAGGACGCGGTCCGCCTCGGCGCCGACGCGGTGGGCTACACGGTGTACGTGGGGTCCCCGGGTCAGGATCGAGACTTTGCCCAGCTGAGCCAGGTGCGGGCCGATGCCGACAAGTTCGGCATGCCGTTGATCATCTGGGCCTACCCGCGGGGCGAGGCGATCGCGAAGAAGGGCGGTCGGGACAGTCTCTATGCCATCGACTACGCGGCTCGCGTGGCCCTCGAACTCGGCGCAGACGTCGTGAAGGTGAACTACCCAGTTCCGTCCGAGAAGGACAAGGAGTCGCCGCCGCCGTACAACACGCTCAGCTTGAGCCCCGAGCAGGCCTTCCACAAGGTGGTGCAGAGCGCAGGACGGGCGCTCGTGCTCGTCTCGGGCGGTGAGAAGGTCGGGGATACCGAGCTGCTCGCGAAGGTCCGTGCGTCCATGGACGCGGGCGCCACCGGGATCATCTTTGGGCGGAACCTCTGGCAGCGACCCTTCGCGGACGCTCTGGCCATTACCCGGAAGATCCATGGGCTCTTCGCGGAGTACGCTCAGCCGCTCGAGTGAAGGGCCGGTACGGCTCTTTGTCAAGGTCACGGGCGAGGACCATCCCAAGGCGTGTACCGGTCGTCGGCTTCTACGCCTCGGATGGGCCACGGAGTGGTCCGCCGACCGGACCACGGGTCCGAGCCCTCTGCTGCTCGACCCTCGAGCGCCGACGATCCTTGGGCCGGAGGACAGGGTGGCGGCCCGTCGTGGCGGTCTCCTCGTCGTGGACTGTTCGTGGAACCGGCTCAGTGAACGCGGGGGACTCGACCCGCTGGCGACGGGCTCGCACCACCTCGCCCGGCGGAGACTCCCCTGGCTGCTGGCCGGGAATCCGCAGCACTACGGTCGACTGGGCCAATTGAACACGGCGGAGGCCTTTGCGGGTGCACTCTGGATCCTGGGTGAAAGTGAGCTTGCAACCCGAGTTGCCGAAACCTTCGCCGGGGGACCCGGCTTCCTCCAGCTGAACGAGCAGCCCTTGGCCGCGTATGTGCGAGCGCACTCGGCCGCAGAACTGCGGGCCGCCGAGCGGGAGTTCTTCTAGCGCACGCCGTCAACGGTCAAGGACTCGACCCGCAGGTCCCCAATCGTATGCACCGGTGTCGTCAGCGAGGCTCGGGCGACGAGGATTCCCCCGAACCGTCGGTACGCCCGGGAGGTGTGCAGCGTCAGCACGCGGTCACCGTACAGCCGCTGTCCCACGACCCGCGGGTCGTGGCCCCGTACGAAGACCGATAATCCGGTCGCCTGAAGGAAGTGCCCGAGGTCGTCCTCCGTGAAGGCCGGCGACTCCCCACGGTCCACGTTCGATGCGGCGACGTCCCGCCAGAGGAGATCCATCACCAGCGAGTCGTCGGGGTCGTGAAACCGGTCCTGCCAATGCGCCGGCAGCTCGGGCGGGAATCCGCCGTGCGCGAGGAAGATTCCGGAATCGGTGTACGCCGCCAGTGGACCGCGCTCGAGAAGGCCCATCAGCCGGTCGAAGCGATGGCGGTCGGAGCCCCACCGCTCTGTCATCTCGTCGCCCGCAGTCTGCGGCGAGAGCGGAATTCGACGTGCGGCCTCATGGTTGCCCTGCAGCAGGAAGACCTGGTCGGGATAGGAGGCCTTCAGGGACAGAAGAAAGAGGGCGTTCACCGCGGAACCACCCGGGCAATCCGTCGGTGCCCGGTCGATGTAGTCCCCCAGCCCGGCGAACGCTCGGACGGAAGGCGATCCCAGGAACCATGTCGTGGCCGCCGCCGTACTGCGCCAGTCTCCGTGGGAATCCCCCATGATCTCGATCTCCTCGGCGCCGGCAGGATGAATCCGGACCAGCAGCGGAGAGGCAGGTACCTTCTGTTCCAGCTGGCTGAGGAGGTCATCGATCTCCTCGGCGGTGAAGGCCTGAATCTGGTCGGGAGAGAGCGGCGACGCCTGTTCCGTCATCGTCGCCGACCCTTCGAGCAATCTATCGGAGTGCGGGGGGCCGGAATTCCCGGACCGCGGCCTTTCGCCGTGGTCCCTTTGAACCGGCGCATGCCCTAGGCAACAGGGTTCTAAGCCCTGCCTCGGAGACCCTTACCGGCGCCGCCGGAAGTTTGGCCGAGCTGGAGCACCCCCGCAGAGGAACGGTACGCGGCGGAGCAAAAGAGAGGTAGCCCCGGCAGGAATCTCGGCCGGGAAGCCGTCCGGGCCTCCCGACATTCGAACCTGCGTCGCGAGATCCAGAGTCTCGCATGATTGGCCACTACACTACGGGGCTACGGTCGTGCGAGGGGGGCCGCCGACACTTAACGGTTGCCGAGTTTGAGGGGAGCGGGCTCCGACGAGAGGGCGTCGGGAAACTTCTGACGAACCGACATATACTTCGGGACTCTCCGCGCACAGGTTCGGGGGGGCGAACCACTTTCGGTTCTTGATCGGCCGGAATCCGGTCCGGGATCCGATCCGGGGGAGGCGATGGTCATGAGCGGCTTCCGGAAGCTCCGGCGCGGCGTCCTTCTTGGGGTGCCGCTGGTCGTGGTTGCGAGTGCGGCCCTGACTCTGGGACCCCGGCAGTTCGGCTTTGTCTCCGACCTCCCCGAGGCCGCGTACTACCTCTCGTTTTCGTTCACGCGGATGGTCGTGGCCTACGCGCTGTCTCTCGGCTTCGCGCTCCTGTATGGGTACTACGCGGCGGCGAACCGGGGGGCCGAACGGGTGATGATCCCCGTGCTCGATATTCTCCAATCCGTTCCCATCCTCGGATTCTTCCCGGTGGCGCTGCTCTTCTTCGTCGACGCTTTCTCGCACACCGGGGTCCCTTGGATCGGGACCAATCTTGCGTCCATCTTCCTGATCTTTACTTCGATGGCCTGGAACATGGTGTTCGGGGTGTATGAATCGCTCAAGTCCCTGCCCGGCGACCTCCGGGAGGCGACCGACTCGTTCGGCGTACGCGGCTGGCAGCGGGTGCGGGAGGTGCTGCTGCCGGCGACGGTGAACCGGCTCGTCTACAACTCCATCCTTTCGTGGACCGGGGGATGGTTCTTCCTCGTGGCCGCGGAGATTATCGCAAGCTCGACACTGCCCGGGATCGGTAGCTACCTCAGTACGGCAGCCGCGGATGGCAATGGGGATGCCCTCGTCGCCGGCCTCGTCGTTCTGATCATCCTGATCATCATTCTCGATTTTCTGCTCTGGCGGCCGCTGAGCCGCTGGGCGGAAAAGTACCGCTACGACACGACGCCCTCGGGAGATGCGGACGCGGCCACCACGCCAGTCCGGATGGGAATCGCTCCGCTCCGCCGTGCGGTCGCGGGAATCGCCCGCAGAGTTCGGACGGGATTTGTCACGGCGAGTGCTCCGATCGTGTCACTGGGCAACTACGCCCTAGGCGCCGGCCCCACGCGGCGACGATCTGCGGTCACCACGGGGGTGAGGTACCTGACGCTCGGAGTGATCCTGATCGTCTGTTGGCTGATCCTGATCGCCGCGGGTGTCGCCATCTACTCGATCTTCATCCACCCGCTGCCCGCGGCTGCGGTGCGTCTGATTCGGCTACTTCCAGAGGCGCTCGGCTCGTCCATCGGCCGCCTCATCGCCGCGTACGGGATATCGCTGGGCATTGCCTTCCCCCTTGCGCTCTTCTTGACACGGCGCCCGAAGGCCGGCCGGGTGGGAATGCCACTGGTGGAGATCGTGGCCTCCGTCCCGGCGACGGCCGTCTTTCCGCTGATCGTATTCGCTCTGCTGACCGACCTCGGACCCCAGCTCACCTCCATCCTGATGCTGATGACCGGCATGATCTGGTACCTCTTCTTCAACCTGCTTTCGGGGCTTCGTGCGATACCGCCGGACCTCGACGAGGCCGCCCGTTCCTACGGAGTGCGGGGCTGGCCCTACTACCGACGCGTCCTGCTGCCGGCAATCTTTCCGGCGTTCATCACCGGCTCGATCACCGCGCTCGGAGGGGGATGGAACACGTTGATCGTCGCCGAGTACCTTTCCGTTACGGCCGGCACCTCGACCAAGGTCATCTACCAGGTGTCGGGCATCGGCCAGCTTATCGACGTCGGGTTCCACGAGAACCTGACCTCGGTGTACGTCGCCGCGCTCCTCGCGCTCGTGGCGGCGGTCGTGGCCATTAACGAAGTCGTCTGGAAGCCCCTATATCGCCGCGCCGTTGAGAAATACCGGTACGACTAACGGGTGAACCGATCTCGGGACACCTCATCACACGGATCCCGGGGGACTCCATGGCGCTCATCGAAGTACGGGACATCAAGAAGGATTACCCGTCCCATCACGGAACGATTTCCATCATCAACGGCGTCTCGTTCGACGTTGCGGACAGCGACTTCCTCGCGATCGTCGGTCCGTCCGGCTGTGGCAAGTCGACGCTGCTGCGCATCATCCAGGGACTGGAACGCGCCACCTCGGGAGAGATCCGGTTCCGGGGCCGGCCCGTCGACGCCGTTTCGAACGAAATGGCAATGGTCTTCCAGAGCTTCGCGCTGATGCCGTGGCTCACGATCAAGGAGAACGTCGCGTTCGGTCTCACAGCCCGCGGGTGGACTCCCGAGAAAATCGCGGCCCAGATCGACCGGTACATCTCGGTGACCGGGCTGGTCGGCTTCGAGGAGGCGTACCCGCGGGAGCTCTCGGGCGGCATGCGCCAGCGTGTCGGGTTGGCGCGTGCGCTGGCCGTGGAGCCGGCGGTGCTGTTGATGGACGAGCCCTTCTCGGCGCTCGACGCGCTGACCGCGGAGGGGCTCCGGGAGGAGGTACTCCAGCTCTGGCGGGATCCGGAGCTGCCGCCCGAGGCCGTAATCCTGGTAACCCACAACATCGAAGAAGCCCTCGCGATGGCGGACCGGGTGGTTGTGATGTCCCACCGTCCGAGTCGGGTGTTGTCCGTGGTTCCCGTTACCCTCTCTCGGCCCCGCGAGCGGAAGTCCGAGGCTTTCTACGAACTGACCGATTACCTCTACTCTCTCATCACGGAGGGCTCGCCCCCACCGTCGGCCGGCGCCAAACCCGCGCCCAGCGAAACGCTCTCGACAGGCCCCGGAGATACGCAGTAACCCCGGCTGGACCAAACTATTTAGCCCAAGTTTCCGGTGGGAGGCCGATTTACAGGAGCGATAGAGAACCGTGCCGACCATCTTTCCCAAAGCTTCGCCGTCCGAGCTCCAGGGGCTTCTTGTCCTGATCAATGAACACAAGGGCACCGAAGACGTGGCCCGGCTGGCGGACGACCTCGACCTGGAGATCGACGAGATCCTGCCGTCCCTGGACTACGCCGAAACCCTCGGACTGGTCAAGGTCTCCGACGGACGCGCTACGCTGACCGATACGGGGCGACGGATGCTGTCCGTCTCCATCCGGGAACGGAAAACCATCCTCCGAGACCTGCTCCGCAAGACGACCCTCTTCAAGACCATCCTTCGGGCGCTCGAGAGCGCGCCGGAGGGCCGGTTGACGGAGGACGATGTTCAGCGTCTCCTCGCGTTCACCACGGCGCCCAGCGACTCCTACGTTCTCAACATCATCAACTGGGGCCGCTACGCCGAGCTGTTCCGGTACGACTCCGACGAACACGCGCTGATCGCGATCCGGTCCAGGTCGCAAGGTCGGTCTCCGCCCTCGTCGCCGCCTTCGGCGCCGGGGACTCCCGGCGCCCGGGTGGCTCCGGCGGCAAGCGGCCAGGTCGGCGACGGGTCCGGCTCCCCAAAGGACCTGGCGTACCCGGCGAACGCCGTGGCGACCTGAGCGAGCCCGCTCGCGCCAAACGCTTAAGCGATAGCGTCCGTCGCCCGCGGCGCGGGCACGTAGATCAGCGGAAGATCGCTGCTTTCGCAAAGCAGAGGTCGGGGGTTCAAATCCCCCCGTGTCCACTCCGATCGAAAGGACCGGCCGTTCTCCACGACGAGACGAGCCCCGGGGGGCGCGCGGCGAGCGAAATTCGGAACGATCGCCTCCCGGGGGGCCGTGAACTTCCTGAAGACGCGGGCTCGGGGGCATGGGTTACGTGCCCCGGATCGGAACGCCGGTCGGCCGAAGGCGAACCGCTCAAATATCGAGGTCGAGTAGTACGGGTGGCTGTGGGGTCAGCCTCCGGACCACCCGGTTCGGGAACTGCAGTTCGCTGCCAATGACCCCTGGGCAGGAACTGCATGTCGTCACACGAGTCCCCCGGGACAGAGTCGGAGCCGACCGAGTTTGTGAACACGCTGTCGCGGTCCACCGAGGTCCCGGCGGCGCTACGCGTCGCTCTGAAGCCCTGGGTGGACCTCGAGCAGGTCGGCCTTCCGGGGCTTTGGATATGGTTGCAGTCCGTACTCCCCGTGCTCCCACTGCCGAGCGGTGCGGGGGCAGCTCCCGCCGGGAGCCGGCCGGAGGAACTGGCCAAGGCCCTCGTAGACTGTTCGGCCGAGCGCGCCCGCCTCAATTTCCGGGCCTACGAGTACTACAGCGACAACGTCGTCTTGGCGCGTCGAGTCCGGGCCCTGGAAGGGATGCTGCGGGCGGCCCACCCGGGCGACCTCGGATCTCCCGACGGGCCGACCGAACGCACCGTGGGCCGGTACCTTCCGCACACGCCCGACTCCGCCGAGCGACGCTAATGGCTGCGCCGACGCCGCCCTTGGCCGTTCCACCCCCGATCGAGAGTCTTCGGATTCTCGTCGGATACGACGGGTCGGAGCCGTCGTACCGGGCGGTGCAATGGGCGCTCCGCATGGCGCAATGGGGCGGCGCGTCCGTGGTCGTGGTGCATGCGGCCACCCCTCCGCCGACCGTGATGGAGCCTCGGACCGACGAGGAGCAATCGTCCGAGGCAGAGGCGATCCGGCTGACGCTCCGCGACCTCGAGCGGGACGCCAGTCGGATCGGCATCCGTCTCGAGGCGCATAGTCGCGAGGGCTCGCCCGTACAGGTGCTGCTCGACGCCGCGGCCGAGTTCCACGCGGATTGGATCCTCGTCGGCACCCGGGGACTGCGTGGGGCACCTCGGGCGCTGCTCGGTTCGGTGTCGGGGGCGCTCGTCGACCGGGCGAAACGCCCGGTCACCGTCGTCCCGTGAGCGAGCCTCAGACGGCGAGGGCAATGTAGACGACGACCACCAAGGTCGCGACGAGCAGGTAGGCCAGGTAGCGACCGATGCGGCCGGGCATGATCCCCTGCTTCATGGCCGCCGAGGTCGCCGTCGCGAACCGGACCAGCGCATCGTAGAAGACCTTGAACGGGTCGAGCACCTCGAGTTCGACGTTATAGGCCACCGGAGTCAGCAGCTCGGCCCGGGTCACCGGCCCGGACCGGGCCCGGACCTCTCGCGTGCGGAGCACCGATCGCAGCATGACGCGAATCCCGGTGCTGTACCCGAAGGACCCGTAGGTCTCCCCCGGTACGCCGGGGGCGCTCCCCGCCATCCAGGGCACGGTTCGTCGGGTGACCCGGTTCCGGCCCATCCCATAATAGACCAGACCCAAGAGCGCCCCGACGCCCAGGCCGATGGGCACCGCCGGTGGCGACAGAATCCCGAAGGGAGATCCCGAGACGATGGACCAACCCTGAGGAATGAGGAGGAGTCCCGAGACCGGCGCCGTGACCGGCAGATGGGCGAATGCGGAGACCGACGGTGTCAGGAATCGGAGAATCCACGGCGCCGCGATGCCGATGGCCGCGATGGTCCCGGCGAGGGCTACGAGGACGGTCCCCAGGCCCGGGGGCCGGTCTCCGGCTTCGACGGCCGAGGGCCGCCAGAGCGTCGAGAACGCGATGTACTTGACCATCGCGACGAGCACGAGGCCCGCCGCCAACGCAACGGCAGCCCCGGCGAGCAGACCCACGAACTGCATCGCGGGGGGGGAGAAGCGGAAGGACTGAAAGAGCGCCTCGAGGATCATCCACTCGCTGACGAATCCCGCGAGCGGCGGTGCGGCGGCGAGGCTGAGCGGCGCGACAATGGCGCCGATCATCGCCTCCCGGGCGTCGTCCTTCGCCCGGCCCCGGACGACGTTGAGATCGAACGTGTGCGTTGCATGCTCGACATAGCCGGCGCTGAGGAAGAGAGCGGTCTTCGCGACCGCATGAGCGAGTGCCTGATAGAAGGCCGCGAACAGCGCGAAGACGTAGAGCACGTCCAGCGACTCTGATCGGGCGACGAGCGCTACTCCGAGCGCGACCAGGATGAGGCCGTTGTTCTCGATCGTGCTGTAGGCCGGCAGCCCCTTCGAGTGCTCGCTGACCGAGGCGAAGAGCGCGCCCAGGAGTGCCGATATGGCGCCGATCGAGAGCATGACACCGCCCCACCAGACCGGGGGGGTGGGTAGGACGCTGATCAGGCGGAACAGCCCATAGGCGCCGGCCAGGGTCAGCGTGGAGCTCAGGACGGCCGATGCATTCGAGGGAGCCGAGGAGTGTGCGATCGGCAGCCACTCGCTCATGTGGAACGGGGCCACCCCCATCTTGAGCCCGAAGCCGATGAGCCCGCTCACAAACACGAAACCGGCGAGCGGGACGGACAGGGCCACCGGAACCATCGCGAAGGTCCCACTCGCTACGCGCAAGCCGGCGACCGCGAGGAAGACAAAGAGCGTGCTCGCCTCGCCGAACGCCAGGAAGACGAATGCCGCGGAAAAGACCCGCATCGGTCGGCCCGACGCCTGGAGGATCATGCCGAACGACCCAAGGGTCATTGCTTCCCAGCCGACGAGGAACAACAGGAAGCTCGAGGCCGTCAGCAAGAGCGCGATCGAGCCCAGCGTCACGGCATAGGTGAGGGCAAGAAGGGGGGAGGGGCGGTCGTCGTAGTAGATCGAGTAGGTCGACGTGGCGATCCATACGCCGCCGGCCGCCAGGGCGAAAAAGGCCGATAGCGGGTCCATGGAAAGCCCCTCGGGCTCACCGAAGGGTCCAGACCAACCCCCACCAGTAACCGACCCTACGACGATCACCCGAATCGCTACCAGGACGAGCAACGCGGCGCCGACCAGGGAGGCGCCGTACGCCCATCGACGATCGACGACGGAGAGGGTGGCGCCGACGAAGAACGATGCGACCGCAATCGGCAGCAGGATGGAAAACGCGTCCATCTCACCGGCCCCCGGGCGGCGTGCGGCTCCGGCCCATCGTCGCCAGGATGGCGTGCAGGATGGCGACGGGCGGAGGCGGACATCCCGGCACGAAACGGTCTACCGGGATCACCTGCTCCAGAGCGCCCTTGAGCCCCGGGTTTCCGGCAAAGACCCCGCCACCGATCGCGCACGCGCCGACGGCGATGACGGCCTTGGGGGCCGGTAGCGCCTCGTACGCCCGACGCACGGGCTCCACCATTTCCTCGGTCGGGACCCCCACGACCACCAGGACGTCGGCATGCCGGGGCGAATTCGTGAAGAAGATTCCCAGACGCTGCGAGTCGTAGTACGGATTCGAGAGCGCGAGCACCTCGAGGTTGCAGGCCATGCAGCTCCCCACATCGACCAAATAGACGTGGATCGACCGACCGAGGTCCGCGAGCGGTCCATCGTTCGTCTGCGCGCCGGGCCGCCCCCCCGCCCAGACCAGGTCGCCACGCCGAGCCTCGCTCGACTCTACGGGGCCGGTGAATGCGAACCCGGCGCCTAGGCATCGTGCGCACCGGACACACTTACCTTGGTCAACCGCGTCGAGGGTGATCGCCCCGGTCGGGCACCGGGCGGGCGCATCCGTCAGCTGGTCGAGCGGAGACGTTGGGACCGGACCCACCCCGGCCGGTGAGACCTCCTCGGGCCGCGCAGGCTCGAACGGGTACTTCGTCGTGAGGATGCCGCGCTCCCATGCTAGCTGTAGCCAACTCGGCACGTGGATCACCGGTCCGTCTCGGCGAAGAGGATGCCGAAGCTCTCCCAGGCGAAGTGAAAGTCCGTGAACACCGCGTCACGCATTCCGAGGGCGAACAGCGGCCAGTTCGCATCGCTGGCCGTGCGGGCGGAGACCCGGCCGACTCGGCCATCGTGGACCGAAACGTCGTACACGAGGTCGCCACTCGGGCTCTCGACCCGCGCGACTCCACGGCCCGGCGCAATCGCTTCGGACGCGGGGAGCTGCGTGGACCCCGACGCCGGCCAACGCTCGAGCATCTGCTCGAGGAGCAGGAAGCTACTCCGGACCTCGAGAACTCGGACCAGTACCCGACCCAGCGCATCGCCACTGGATTCGGTGGCCAGCGGCAGGAACAGGTCGGTGTAGGGCGGTACGGGAGATCGCAGCCGGTCATCCCAGGCAACTCCGGTCGCCCGAAGCGTCGGACCGACGGCCCCCCATCGGAGAGTCTCTTCGCGGGAGACCCCGCACGTCGTCTGAATCCGGTCGAGGAACGTCCGCGAGGTCTGGAAGGTCGACCAGAGCCGCTCGAATTCCTTGGACAGGCGACCCAGGGTCCCGGCCAGTGCGACCCGGTCGTCGGGACCCAGCCGGGTCGGTGGTCCCCCGGGCAGGAAGGCACCGAAGAGCCACCGGTGGCCAAAGGTTGACCCCATGAGTCGGAGAACGTCTTCGGCGAGTGCATGGGCCTGGGCGAGCCCAACATTCTGCGAGGCCGCCTCCGCGACCCGAGCGACCACGTGGATGTGGTTGTAGATCCGCTGAAGCTCCTGAGCAAGGGCCCGGATCCAAGCTTCTCGAGCCGAAATACCCCGGCCGGCCGCTGACTCGGTGGCGGCAAGGAAGGCGGAGACGTGTGCCGCCGAGAACGGCCCGGCCAACCGCTCGATGCGGAGGGCGGCGTCCTCGATGGTGAGGCCGGCGACCGAGCTCAGGATCCGGCGGGCCTTGAAGCCGACTTCGGGCGAGATGTCGAGGACCCGCTCGCCGTAGGTCCGGACATCGAAGCGCCCGGCCTCCGGAACCCCCATCGAGATCGGTCCGTACGGGAAGGTGAACACTCCGTAGCCGTCGACCTGCTCCAGCGGAGCGACCCGCCGCAGCCGAGGCGCTGACGGAGGGCCCAGCCAGGCCGCTCGGAGATGCGCAGCGCCCGGAGACTGCGGGGCCCGCTCGATTTCGGTTCCCCCCTTCGCCAGATTGTTCCACACCGCGACGACGTCGTCGGGCGACCAGTAGGCGAGGATCCGGCTGGGCTCCCCGTCCGAGGGAATACGCGTCTTCACGCTCGGGTCCATCATGGCACGTGGCCCCCGAGCACGAGTGTCGCGGCACGGAGCGCGCTGGATAGATAGGGCAGGCTCACGATCCCGAGCACCAGCGCCACGCCGACGTTGAGATAGGCCAGCGAGACCCCGGACTCCGCGCCCTCCTCGGCGGGGGGAGTGGGTTCCGCCGTCGTCCCGAACACCATTCCACCGACCTGGGCGTTCACTCCGAGGAATGCCAGAAGTACGGCGACGATGACTAGGACAGCTACCCAATCGGCGCCGACGGCGACGGCCCCAACGATGATCAGGAGCTCTCCGACGAAGGTTCCGAACGGGGGCGCTCCCGTCACCGCAGGCGCGGCGAGGACCCACGCGGCCCCGGTCCACGGCATCCGGTGCCGCAGATCGTGGACCGAGTCGATGCGCGTCGTCCCGGTCCCCCGAAGGACGTTGCCCGAGCAGTAGAATGCCGCGGATTTCGCGAACGCGTGGGAGACGAGGAGGATCAACACGCCGTAGAGCGCGACACCGCCGAGTGAGACGCCGACGACCGCGAGTCCCATCACCTCCATGCTCGAGTACGCAAACAGCCGCTTGAACGACCGCTGTTGCTGGAGGAGGAAGGCCGCGACCAGCGCGGTAAGGAGTCCGAACGCGAGGAGGAGATCCGTGAGATCGCTGGGGACCGGCATCGCCAGGACGCGGTAGACCCGGAGAAAGGCGTAGAGAGCGGTCGGAAGCAGCACGCCCGAGAACAGCGCCGATACTGGAGAGGGTGCCTCCGAGTGGGCATCCGGCAGCCAGCTGTGCATCGGGAACAGACCGACCTTGGTTCCGTATCCGACCAAGGCCAGCGCGACGGCCATCTGCACAAGCAGCGTGGGGACCGGCGGCGATGCGGCAAGGGCGAACGCATCGAGCGTCCCCGTCGACACGTACAGCAGCAGTAGCGCGAAGAGAGCAATCGTGAGCCCGGCCGACGCGATGAGTGTGTATCGCCACGCCGCTTCAACACTGGAGGGCTTGCGTTCGAGCACGATCAGCAGCGCGCTGGCAACCGTCGTCGCCTCGATTCCGATCCACATCAGCCCGAGGTCGGCGACCACGAGGCTCGCGAGCATCGCGAGGGCGAACGCGCCCATCAGCGCGTAGTAGACTTGAGGCGAGAGGAACGAGTTGTGGATGTACCGGAGATACGCGCTGGAGTACCAGACGGAGGTCGCGTAGATCGCTGCAACTGTGAAGATGAAGACATCACTCAGCGCGTCGATGCCGAGCACTCCGCCCCATTCCCCCTGAGAGCGCAGGACGAGGAGACTGGTGGCCGCGACCACCGCCGCCAGCGCCCCCGCCCGGGCGGCCGCCCGGCTGATCTCGGGGTGGGGAATCAGGGAGAGGATCGAGCCCGCCATCGGCGCGGCCAGTAAGAGGAAGATCCACCACAACGGGTCGGTCAGCGTCATCCGGTGAGCTCCTCGATCGGCCGCTCTTCCGGAGTGCCGGTCACGTCACGCTGGATCGACAGAATGACGCCGACGAGTACGACGCCGAGCACGTCGAGAAAGATGACGACCTCGATGAACAGCGGAAACCCGCGCGCGAAGAGCGCGCCGGCATACACGATCGCGTTCTCTTCCTCGAGGTATCCGGTGACCTGAACGATCGTATTCGACCGCGTGGCCAACATGAGCAGACCCTGGACCAGAAGGACGAACGGCAGGGCGCCCCCCAGCTCCGGAAACGAGGAGGCCAGGGCCTGCTGGAAGACAAACCACGCAATCACGGCGACGGCCACCGCGGCGAGCACGTGACCCGTCACCCGGTTCGATGCACGGAGTTCGCGCGCCCGCCACCGGAAGGCGTGGATCTGCCGGCGGAGCACGTAGGGGATCAGGAAAACCCGGATGGCGACGGCAAGCACGGCGATAACGGCGAAGTCGAGGTTGTGCTCGGTCCAGGCGAGCCAGCCGAGCAGCATTCCGATGAGCGCGGACTGGAGCGCCACACCCCAGACGAGCGGGTCCACGAACGACTCGGACTGGAGGTAGAGCGCGGTGAGGAGGATCCCGACCCCCAGGAGCGGCACCACGTCACTGGCGGGGTCCATCTACGAAATCCCTCCCAGGACGGCAAAGAGGAACACCGACAGAATTGCGAACGAGAACGATAGCGCGAGGAAGTCGCGGATCTTGAACAGTCGAACTTTGGCGAGGGTCGCTTCGACGAGGACCAGAACGCCGACCAACAGGAGCAGCTTCGCCACCAGGAGTCCGAGGTTGAACACGCCGCCGATGAGCGTCGGCTGGGCCATCATGCCCCACGGCAGGGCGAAGACGTTGACGAACACCGAGTAGAGCAGGAACTGCTTCAGCCAGCCGTTCCATCGGAAGAGTCCCAGCAGCCGACCGGAATGCTCGAAGACGCGGCCATCTTCCAGCATGCCGAACTCCATCAGCCCCGCACTCTCCACCGGCAGCTTGCCGGTTTCCGCCAGCAGGAGGAGGAAGAAGGCCGCCGTCGCGAGCAGGTGCGTGGGCGACAGATACGCGACCAACGACGCGCTGACGACGTTGTTCGTCACGTACGGGTTGTTCGTGCCACTGATGAGCGCCACTGCGAAGAAGACGACGATCAGCGTCGGTTCCGCGAGTGCGGCGAAGGAGACTGTCCGGCTCGCACCGAGGATGCTGTAGTTGCTGCCCGAGTCGGCCGCCGCCAGGAGGGTCACGACGCCGGCCAGGCCGAAGAGGAGGCCGCCGCCAAGGAAGTCCACGGTTGGAGCGAAGGGCAGCGGATACGGGGTCAGGATCGGGACGACGATGGAGATCAGGAAGTAGGCGCCGAACGCCACGAACGGCGCGACTACGAAGACACGGGACGCACCGGTGGGAAGGAGGGTCTCCTTCCGGAGATACTTGGCGAGGTCCCGGTACGGCTGAAAAATCGATGGCCCCCGCCGAGATTCGGTCCAGGCCTTTGCTCGCGCGGCAATCCCCGCGATGAGCGGCGAGAGCAGCAGGACGGAAGCGGCTTGAAGGGCGTTGACCGCCTGCGCCTCGAGGTCCATGGTGCCTGCTCCGTCTCCGAAGTAGGCGTCATTGTCCCGAAGGGCGGTTCGCTGGCCGAGCCAGCAGGCGGACGCCTCCGCAGTGGACGTTGTACGAGCCGTCCTATTTATCGTTCATGCATCGACCCGGACGACAGGTCTCCGAAGTGGGGCGGGGGCTCGGAACCGGGAGCTTCTCCGCCGAGGGGCGAGCGCAGGGTCTCAGGCGGACTGCCGAACACCCCAGCCGGCGACGCCGGCCGAGACCAGGAGACGGTCCAGCGCGGAGTGATAGTCCTGAGGGCTCCCGTTGAGCAGGGACCTCGCAGCCTCGACGAGGAAGTGGCCAGATTTCTGTTCCGTCTCGGAGAATCTCCAGACGTGGGGGTCCGACTGGCCCAGGGCAAGCAGGAGAGCAAAGGCCAGGCTCCGACCATTGCCCTCCTGCGGCAGACTCTCCAGAGCGATGCGGGCCGCGCCCTCGCCGCCCTGCGTCCGGTATGCTCGGGCTACCCGGTCGACGTAGGCCGCTACGGGAGTGAGGGACTGGTACTTCGGCAGAGACTCCATCACGTCGCGTTCTTCCCGGACGCGCTGGACGCGCTTCAGGAGCTCCGCCACTCGGCCCGGTGGGGCGCCACGGAGCTCCTCGATCAGGCGACGAGACTCCCGCGGGTCCTCCACGATCGTGTGCACGATGGTCTCAAAGTGCGTCGGCCACAGCTGCTCGAGCGCCTGACCCGACGTCGCCCGGTCGATCGAGAAGTATCCGGAAGTCTCCTTGAGTACCTGCTCCAGGACCCGGCGTTCGGTGGCCGTCGGTTTGAGCTCATCGAGGAAGCCATCCACATTACCCCCGAAGCACACGCCGTTTACGACGAGCGTCCGCTCCGTGACCCGGTCGAGCCGGGCCCGCACCTCGGAGAGGTATTCGTGGAGCAGCTCCGAGTCCGCCAGCCGTCCTCGCTCGTACGACTGCCGAACGCCGCGAGGCAGATCAGGGAGTCGACTGTGGACACAGCTTGCTCCCGCCTTGCAGCGCACATTGAAGTCGGCTCGGACGGGGAACTCGGCGCTGGGATCCGGCGTCGCGATTCCATCGGTCAGGGAGCCCAGCAGGTGCCGGTCTGGCTTGGCGCACCGATCGCACACGCGAAACCCGGTGCGGGCGCCGGGCCACTCCACTTCGAGGAAGGGCCGCGCCTCGTGCGACGCCAAGTGGGGACAGATGCGGCGGTGGCTGGTCGGGTCCTCCACCAGGCGGTACGGAATCTCCATCACCTTGGCCGACAGCACGGAGGGCGGGGGCTCGGCCGATCGGCCGGTGCACCAGAGCTTGTCGTCCGTCGCAAAGAAGTGGAAGCCCCGGCGAGCCCATTCCACGTAGCCGAGCAGCAACCGGGCTGGCTCGTCCGAATGCTGCACGGCGACCTCCGTCGCCGGGTCGGTACGGGCTAACGGCGCGAAGGGGATGTCTCCGCTCGGGAGCGGGAAGGTGACTACGGCGATGGCTTCTGGCTTCAGGGAGAACCGGAGCAATCCGGCATACGCCCGAGCCAACGGATCCCCTCGCCGGGCCAGGCGCTCTAGCCGGTCCTCGTCGTCGCGAGACTCCCGGACCTCCTCCAGCTCGACCCGAAGGCGGTCGAACCGGTCGGGCGGCGCGTCCCGGGTCAGGGCCGGCAGGAGGGGGTCCACCGAACTGCGGAGCGCTTTCGCCCGTAGGAGCAGGTCTTCCTTACGGACCGCAGAGATTCGCCGAAGGCGAGGCATTGTTCGCTCCGCGAGCGGTCATTCGGATATCAGGGTTCAGTATGGGCCGGAAACGCCGTAGTAACCCCGAGCACTCGTAAGAGGTATAGGCAGGTCCCTCTCGACACGGTCCAAGGACGTCGAGAGCGCGGACCACGGCATTCCGTCGGACCGATCCGATCGACCCCTCAGACTCGAGGAAGCGGCCCATGGATAGCCCGAACCAGCACCGACCGGCACCCGCCCGAGGCTCCCGGTTGTTCACGTCGCTCGGCCGGGCCATCGTCCGGCACCCGTGGTACCCGATCATCTTCTGGATCCTCCTCCTTATCGTTGCGCTGCCCGCCATCGTGCAGGTGGACTCGGTCACCACCAATTCCGCGACAACCCTTCCGAGTTCGGCGCCGAGCGTCATCGCCCAGGACAAGATCGATGCGCTCTTCCCGTCGCAATCGAGTGGATCGGAGACTTTCGTGTTGCTCGAGGGCGCGGGCATCGGAACGGCGAGCGGTCAGGCCACGGTCCTCGCCGTGGCGAACGGAATCTCGAATGACAAGAGTCTGCACTACGTGAATGGCGTCAACTCGGTCTACTCGTCCTACCAGAGCTATCTCGACGGCCAGGCGCAGCTGGCCCTCGGGTTTCTGGGCCCGGCACTGGCCGCGACTCCGTCCCTGCCGGTGGCGGTCAACGAGTCTGCGTCGCTCGTTTGGGGACCGCCGGCGCTCTACGCGGAAGTCTGGCTCAACCTCGTGCAGAACGACTCGGTCAACAGCACGGTCGCGAACTGGCCGGCCTTCAACCAGACCTGGGGGATGCTGTCTGCCGGAACACCTACCGAAGTCGCCCTCGGCCACGCCGTGCTGGCGTTCTTCTACAATGGGTCGAGTCCGGGAAATGGCTTCAACGCGAGCTCGGCGAGCTGCCTCGGATCCAATCCCGAAGGCAACCTCGTGTCTTGCGTAGATCAGGCGGCACGGTCCTCGCTGCCGGGAGGGATTCCGCAGATCGTTCCGGGCGCGGCCAATCAGACCCTCCCGCTTTACCTCTTGAATGCCCTGGGAGCTGAGAACTTCACCTCCGCGCAGTCCACCCATGCGGCGGCTGTGGGCTTTTTCAGCCGCGAGACCGGCATTCCTCCGGTCTGGCTCGGGGCTGTATGGAACGAGTTCCCTTCCGGGACAGGCTCTCCCGACGCGGTGACGAACTGGACCACCTCGATTGCCGACGCTAGCCCGGCGGCCTACCCACTCCCGGTTCCCGCGTCGATTCAGGAGGCCTTCGTGAGTCCCAGCGGAAACGCCACGCTCATCATCGTGGGCTTCAGCGTCTCGGACAGCTACACGGCACCCAACGGTACGACCCCGGTGTTCGACGCGCTGAGCCGGCTGAACACGCTGGTTCCCTCCATCCTCCGAGAAGTGAACCCCTCGGGGTCGGTCGCCTACTATCAGACGGGTCCGAGCTACCTCGATGACAACGAGAACACGCTGCTGAGCTCGAATCTCGTGTTCATTCTGCCGCTCACCGTGACCGTGCTCATCCTGATCACGATGCTCTACTTCCGGGCGCCCGGAACCCCGCTCGTCACCTTCACGTCGATCGGGATCGCGTTAGCTCTCGGCCTCGGCGCGATCTACCTCATTGGGAAGTACATCACCCAGTTCGACGTGACCAGCATCACCCTGGTCGACACCTTCGTGCTGGGGGTGGGAACCGATTATTCCGTATTCCTGGTCGCTCGGTACCGCGAGGAGCTTATCCACGGGGCGACGCCCAAGGACGCCGTTGTCACTACCGTCACGTGGGCCGGCGAGAGCATCGCGACGAGCGGCGTGACGGTCATCGTCTCGACGCTCGCGATGGCCTTCAGCGGAATCGCCCTGCTGAGCCAGTGGGGCATCGCTCTCTCGGTCGCCGTCGCGCTCACCCTCCTGCTCGCGCTCACGGTCACGCCGGCGCTGCTGACGCTCGTCGGGCCCCGGCTCTTCTGGCCCTATACGCGGGAACGGTTCGCGCGTCAGGCGGAGAAGTCCCGGGCCGCCGCGGCGGCCGGTACGACGTACTTCGCCCGAGCGGGGCGTATCGCAACGACCCGGCCCAAGTCGGTCATCGCGGTGATCCTCCTGCTCTCCATCCCTCTCGTCTTCGTGGCGCTGAACGTCCCCCTCTCGTACAACTTCTACGCGCAGCTTCCCAGCACCCAGCCGGCTGCCGAGGGCCTCCAGCACCTCGAGCAGCAGTTCGGACCGGGCTACGTCTTCCCGACGATCATTCTGGTCACGTTCGAGGAGCCGCTCGTCGTCGGGAATACGACGAACGCGCAGGAGTTCACGGACGTCAACGCCATACAGTCTCTCATGAACCATACCGACGGGATCAGTTCTGCCGACTCGCTGACCGGGACCGGCGGTGCGCCGCTCGCCACGTGGCTCAACTACTCCTCCCTGCCGCCGGCCCAGCGCATCAATCTGGCCGGGGTTCTGCCCGAGTACATCGGAAACGACAACCGGACGGTCTGGTTCACCATCACCCCGAGCTCGGACGGACTGTCCAACGCCGCGGTCAACAGCCTCAACAGCATCGAGAGCAAGCTCGGCAGCTACGCCACCGCGCATCCGGAGATTCAAGCGGTGTACTATGGCGGGGCGGCGTCGACCATCAAGGACCTCGCGACCCAGACGTCGGCCGCGACCGAGCGGATGATCATCGCCGCGACGATCGGTCTCTTCCTGGTGCTCTTCCTGGTCCTGGGCGCCATCGCGATCCCCCCGATCGCCCTCGCGACCATCGGTCTCTCGATCTCCTGGGCGTATGCAATCACTTACCTGGTACTCGGCCGCCTGCTCGGCTCACCGATCTTCTTCTTCGTTCCCACGATCCTCTTCGTGCTGATTCTCGGCCTGGGGATGGATTACAACGTGTTCATCCTCACGCGCGTACGGGAGGAGCGGCTCCGGGACGCGCACGGCACGCGACCGATCGTCCGAGCCATCACGCACACCGGCGGAGTGATCACCGCCGCGGCCGTCATCCTCGCGAGTGCTTTCCTCGTGTTGGCCACGAGCACCTTCACACTGCTCGAGGCGATCGGACTCGCGGTGGGCCTCGCGGTACTGCTGGATTCGATGGTGGTCCGGACGTACTTCGTGCCCGCAGCGCTGGCGCTCGGGAAGGAGGGCATCTGGAAGGGTCCTCGGGCGCTCCGCCGGATGCCGCCCTCGGAGCCCGAGGCATCCGAAGAATCGACATCGGCGAAGCAACCCTGACCCCGCCGTCAGTGGCGCCCCCGCGACCGTGTCGTAGTAACCCCTGTTTCCACTGGAGTTTACCTGAAAGCGTCAGCCCTTCGTCGGCTGTAGGTCTCTGACGGGGGCGGAGGGTGTACCCCTTGCTTTCGCATGGAACGGCCGCCTTTATGTACGACATCCGTCTGACAAACGGAGGGCGAGGCGATGCCGGAATCAAAAACCGAGGCCATCCCGCTGGCCGTCCTAGGGGTACTAGGGCGCGTCGAGCATGAGGCCGACACGCCGCTCGCCTACATCCCACGGGTGCCGGGCAGCTCTTCGTACCGTGACCTTCTCGAACGCGCGGTCGGATGGTCGCGCCGATGAGCGCGATCTCCGCGTCCGAAACGCTGCGGGCGCCCACCGTGGAGCCGCCGCGAAAGTTCCTGGGCTCCGGGACCCCTCGCGGCTATGGACTGCGCCCCCGCCTGACGCCGGACGCAGCGGCGGCGTTCGCCACGTTCGTGGATGCCGCGCGAACCCGAGCCGGCCTGGAAGGCCGGACCCTCGTCTACACCGTTCGCTGGGGCTAGGAATCCCCCGGTCCCGGGGTGTCATCGGTCGGCTCCTCCTCTTCCTCGACGGGTGTGATCGGGTCGACCGGTCGGTGTCGGGCTGCGCGACGCCACTCGTCCTCGAGCGCAAGCTTGGAGAGCTGGTCGGCGCGTGCGTTCGCTTCCCGGGGGATCCACGCGAAGTCGACGTGCTCGAATCGGTGGGCGAGGCCGAGCAGATGGTCCCGATATTCCCGAAGATGTTCCGCTCGGACCCGGTAGATGCCTTGGATCTGTCGGATCACGAGCTGGCTGTCCCCCATGACCCGAACAGGCCCCGAGTATCCCTGTTCGAGGAGCCATTCGAGTGCGCGAATCGCCGCGGTGTATTCGGCGACGTTGTTCGTCGCTCGCGGACTCCAGGGCGGGACGGCAAGACCCCGCTCTTCGCGGTACAGGCCCGGACCCTCGACGGTGAATCCGTAGGTGGCGACGCCGCCCCCGCGTGGGGGCTGGCAGGCACCATCGAAGTGGATGTGCACGTCCGACGCCATCGTCACGTGGCCTCGTGGAAGCGCCTCATCCAGGTCCCGCATTCCTAGGCCCCCACCCGGCGGATCATTCCGGCCTTCGGCCCGGAGGCGCGCACCCGCGGGCAGATGCAGTAGATTTCATCGCGTACGCATGGACCGCACCGGACGGCACCGGCGAGCAGGTACAGCCGTTTGCCACAGTTTCGGCAGAGCCGGGGCCGTGCGCAGCGGGGACAATCCAGGATGTTCCAGGGGATGACGGTGTAGCAGTACCGACAGTTGACCGGCTCTTTCGGTCCGGGAGCATAGCGGAGGTGGCGTTCGGCCGGCGTGAGCAGCGCCTCCTCCGCACGGCGCGACTCGTCGACGATCGGGTTTCCCAGCAGACCTCCCACGGTCGTGACCTTGGGGTCGGGCGAGGTCGCGCCAACGAAGAGCAGCACGAGGCCGATGAGGAACAGCAGCCCCGCTCCGAAGAAGAGGTAGTCTCCGTCGGCGGATGCAGTGACCAGGAACGGGAGTGCCACGAGCAGGATCGCCACGATGACGAGGACTAGGCCCGCGAGCGCTAGGGAGCGGTTCATGGTGAATCGCGAGCCGGCCCCCGGCCCCCCGACTACATGCGCGAAGGAGTGGTATAAAGCGAGACGACGCCGGATGCGGGGAGCAGCGAACGGCCCGCGGCCTTCAAGTCCCGACCGAAGGTTTATCACTCCCGGGCCGCACCGGTGAACGAGAAGCCCGATGCAGTCTCAATACGGACAGCCACAACCGTACGGAACGTACCCCCAGACTCCGCCCAAGCCCAGCCGGCCCATCGGGGTCTCGATTTTGGCGATCCTGATCGGCCTCGTTGGTTTCCTGTTCATCGTGGCGGGTGCCCTGCTAGCCGCGTTCGGGATCCTCGTGCACATCAGTTTCCCGCTCTTCGGCCTGACGCTCGGTGCCACGGCCGTGGGCATCATCACGCTCATCTTCGGGTTGATCACCCTCGGTCTGGCGATCGGGCTCTGGCACCAGCGCTTGTGGGCGCTGGTCCTGGCGATCATCGTCTTCTTGCTCAACTTCATCAGCGACGCGGTGTCCGGCCAGTGGCTGTCGCTCGGGGCGATCATCTCGATTATTCTGGTCATCTACCTCATCGCGGTGCACCGTCACTTCCTCTGACAGCGGTCCGCAGTCGTTTTCCCCCCGGGCGGTAGGTCGGCGCCATGGCCAACCCGACGGTGACGCTGCAGACCAGCCTGGGAACGATGCGGGCCGAGATCTTTCAGGACAAGGCTCCCGCGACCGCGAAGAACTTCCTGACGCTCGTGCAGAAGGGATTCTACAACGGGCTCACCTTCCATCGGGTGATCCCGGGCTTCATGATCCAGGGTGGCTGCCCGAATGGCGACGGACGCGGGGGTCCGGGCTATACCATCCGGGACGAATTTCACCCATCGCTGCGACACGACGGCCCAGGCTTTCTCTCGATGGCGAATGCGGGTCCCAACACCGGTGGAAGCCAGTTCTTCATCACCCTCGCCGCAACCCCGTGGCTGAACGGGAAGCATGCGATCTTCGGGAAGCTCGTGAGCGGACAGGATGTAGCCGAGAAGATCGCGAGCTCACCGCGGGACAGCCAGGACCGGCCCCGGACCCCGGTCAAACTCGAAAAGGCGTCGGTCGACTGAGCGTCTCCACCTTCGGCCGGGCCAGGGCGGCCTGGCGAGGGCTTCATCAGGGCCGCAGCTAATCCCTGTGACGCCGTCGCATGGCGCCAAAACCTGCCCAGGGCCGCCGACGCCCGGCGTCTCAGGGTCGCCGACGACCCCCGTCGCTGCCGGCGCAGTTCCGCCCGCCATTCGCCGTCTACCGGCTTCGGATCCAGCTGCTGCCGACCGCCATCGCCACCCAGCTTTCGGTGGCGCACCCCGAGATCCGAATTCAGATCGAGAACCGCATGGAAGTGGGTCCGGGCGACCTGCTCCTCGAGGGACGGATCTTTGGCCCGGACGCCGGCGTCAAGGCACCGGAGTGGGAGACCGAAGTGGGCGCGGCGCCGGAGACCTCGGAGGTGGACCTGCGACCGGAAGGCCGGGATGTCGTCCACTTCCGGTTCACCCAGCGGGTCCCTCCGCTGCACGAGGTCGTTCGGCGACATCGGCTGCTCACCCGGTACCCGCTCGTTATCCAAAACGGCGTCATGCGTTTCGAGACGGTGGCCACCGCGCCCCAGATCCGCGCCGTAGTGGCCGAGCTCCGGCAGCGGATCGGGGAGACGGAAGTGGAGGCCATTCGGCACGGTCGGGTGACCCTGGGAAGCCTGGGACTTGGCCCGGCTCAGGAAACTGTCTTCCGGGCGGCGATGAACGGGGGGTATTTCGACCTGCCACGCGGAACCTCCGTCACGGGACTGGCGGAACAGCTCGGTCTCAGCAAGTCGGCGGTCTCGGAGACGCTGACCCGCATTGAGAAGCGGTTAGCCGAGGCGGCGCTCCAACTCTCCCTCGTTTAGTCCGGGGAGGCTTCAGCCTCCCACCCAGGGCTCAAACCCCGCCGATCCGTCCCGGACGGCAGCCGGGCCGTCCCCAAAAGGACTAATAGCTCCAAAGACACGTATCTGGTGCGCCGCAGTACGGATGAATGCGGACGCGAGGAACACGAACCATGGTTGCAAAGGCAAAGCGAATCCGGGTCAAGGCGCGGCCGGTTGCTCGACTCCCCAACATGCCCTCGCCCTGCCGGAAGTAGGCAGAACCCCTTCCCAGTCCCAGTGCTGGCCGACCCGTAGGGGTCGGCTAGCCTAGCCCGAGTTTTCCCACTGCTAGCCAGTATTCTATCCAGGGGCGACTCTTGGGACGCCGTGAGTCCGTGACCCCGGCCCCGCTCCCGCTGCCCGAGCGGCCCCGAACGAAAGCCTCGCTGAGCCCCTTTCGGACCCCGGCCGGCCTCATCCTGTTTAGCCGGGATATCTACGGCCTCGGTCGGCAGATCCAGGACGACGAACACGGCACTCTCTGGCGCATGCTGGGCCTCCTCGACGGCACCCGGTCGGTCGCCGACATCATCGGCCTGCTCCGGGAACAGGACCCCGAGCTGCTTCCGGCCGAAGTGCGTCGGGCCATCCGCCGGCTCCAGCGTCTCGGAATCATCGAGGACGCCGCTCTGCCGCCTCCGGGGGAGTTCTCTGCCGAAGAGCTCGACCGGTATTCCCGGAATCTGGACTTCTTCTCCATCGCCACCCTGGGGACCCCTCGCACCACGTTCGAGCTACAAACTCGCCTTCGCGAGTCCCGGGTGACGATCGTCGGGGTAGGCGGGGTTGGCTCGGCCACCGCTCTGGGCCTCGCGGCGGCCGGGGTGGGCCATCTCCGGCTTGTCGACTCGGACCGCGTGGAGGTTTCGAACCTGAACCGTCAACTGATGTTCGGCACTCGAGATGTGGGCCGACTCAAGGTCGAGGTCGCCGCCGAGAAGCTCCGCGACCTGAACCCGTATGTCACGGTAGTGACCGAGACCCATCGGGTGACGAACGCAGACGCGTTGACCCCCTTCGTCCGCGACAACGACCTGTTCATCCTAGGTGCCGACCAGCCGCACGAGATCCTGCTCTGGACCAACGACGTCGCCTACCGGGAGCGTATTCCGTGGCTCGAGAACAGCTACAACGGCCCCCGATGCGCTATCGCCCTGTTTGTGCCGGGACGGACCCCGTGTCTGCGCTGTCTGCAGCACCACCAGGAGGAGGCTCTGCGGCGGCGGAACGTCGCGGTCGGAGAGGAGCTGTTCCCGGCGACCACCGCCAACCCCGTTCTCGCCCCCACCGCCGGGGTGGCGGGTCACTGGGGGGCCCTGCAGTCGCTCTACTTCCTCGCCGGGCTGCCCGCGGCCTCCGAGGGGCGGATGCTGCACCTGAACCTCTGGAAGGCGAGCGATGTCCGGGTCGTAGCTCCGCCGTTCTGGCCGGAGTGCCCGACCTGCGGCGGGTCGGCCTCCGACCCAGGGGGTCGTCCGGCGATGGAATCATAACCCTCGAACGTCGGTAACTTCCCAGTGGCCTCCTCGGTGCGACCGGGCGCGAGCACAGAGGCGGAAGCGTGGCTTCGCCGCAAGCTCGTTTCGAACCGGAACTACTGGCCGTACTGGGCCGGGAACGTCGCGAGCTGGGGGGGCCTCGGTCTCGCGGACGTCCTGCTGCTGTTTCTGGTCTACACCGACACGGGTTCCGCGCTGGCCGTTGCCTACGTCGGGATCGCCGCGTCGATCCCGGTCGTGGCCATCGGTCTGCCGGTCGGGGTCCTGGTAGACCGGGTGGACCGCCGGGCACTGCTCATCATCACCGGCTTCTTGCAGGCGGGGATCCTGGCCATCGTCCCGATCTCCCTCGCGCTCGTGGGCTTCCAGCTCGACGTGGTCCTGGCCCTCGTGTTCCTGCTGGAGACGGCGACCGCAATCTTCCGGCCGTCGGCCACCTCGATCCTCCCCAGCCTGGTCTCCTCGGCCACGCTGGACGATGCCAACGGCTTGCTGCAAGCGTCGACGGCCGTGGCCTCGACCGTGGGCGCGGCGGCGGCCCCGATCCTGCTGGCGGCCGGCGGTGTCTACGCCTCCTTCGCGTTCTGCGGGGTCGTATTCCTCCTCTCGGGCTTCGTCATGACCCGCATCCATAGTCCGGTCACCGGCGCTCTGACCCATCCATCGGGCCGCAGCCGCCTGTCGGTCCTCAGTGACCTCCGCGCCGCCTTTCAGTACCTCTTCGCCCACCGGGCGCTGCTCGAGCTGACGCTCGTGTCCGTGGCCCTCGGGTTCTTCCTCGCGCTGTCGACGCCGTTCCTGGTCGTCTACACGGTCCAGGTGCTTGCGGTGCCCGCCGCCGCCTTCGGATATCTGGTGGCCGGCTTCAGCGGGGGATTCCTGATCGGCTCGGTCTCCATGGGCCGCCTGGGGATCGTCCGAAGATTCGGGTGGACGCTGATCGCGACCCTCTGCACGGGGGGCGCTCTCTACGGCATCCTGGCCCTCGTTCCGATGTTTGACGTGGCCGGAGTCGCCCTGGTGACACTGGGGCTGATGTTCGGCCTGATCACCACGGCGTTCTTTTCGCTGGTGCAGCGGATCGTTCCGGCCGGCCTCCTCGGACGGTACCTGAGCATCGACGAGACGATCGGGCTAGCCATGACCCCGGTCGGCATCCTGGCCGGCGGGCTCCTGACGGACTTCTATGGGGTCCGGCTGGCGTTCGGGGTGGCCGCCGTTGGACTGGCGGCAACCGGGGTCATCGCCTACTTCCTCCAGGACCTTCGCGCCCTCCACTTCGACGCCCCCCCCGAGCCAATCGCAGTGCCGCGGACGGCACTGCTCGGTACGCGAGCCGATGAACTGCCGGCGGAACTACCGACCGGCGAGACGGTCCCGCAGCCGCCGCCAGTCCGGGACGAGGTCTGGCCGTAGACGCTCGAATTCGCGCTCGCGCATGCTTTCCAGACCGCGGGCGGCCTTGTCCCGGTGGCCCCGGGCGAACTGGAGCTCGGCTTCCCGAAGGTCGACCTCGAGCTCATCCGCCGCCAGCCGCTGCCGGGCGAAGATCCGACGAGCCGCCCCAAACGCTTCGAGGGCCGCCGGCTCGTCGCCGCGCTGGAGCGCCAGGCGGCCCTCGGTGAGGAATGACCGTGCCTGTCCGAGCGAGTCTCCGAGCTGGCCGAACTGCGCCATCGCGACGCGGTTCCGCGCCTCGGCTTCCTCGACACGACCGTGCTCGAGCTCCAGGTCCGCGAGGTTGAGACACGCCCACGCCATGCGGCGGAGGTCGTGCGCCGCTTCGCTGAATCCGAAGGCCCGCTGGAGGGCGCTCCGGGCTTCCTCGGTCTGGCCCTGCGCATTCAGAATGGCGCCCAGACAGATGAGTCCAAACGCCGCCTCGGCGCGATCGCCGACCTCGACCAGCCTGTCGATCGCGGCACGGAACCCGGCGACCGCATCCTCTTCCCGACCCGGAATCATCGAGAGGGCCGTCGACCTTCGGATCGACTCGGCCGCGGCCTCCCGCGCGTCCCCGGCATCCAGGGCCAGATGCAGCGCCTCGTCGTGGGCGGCCAGTGCCTCGGTATAGTTGCCGCGGTAGTACAGGATCTCGCCCCGGAGCCGAAGCGTAGCGATCCGCAAGGCAACGGAAGCCCCCGAGGGGCCCTTGGCCGGCAACTCCCGAAAGACCTGTTCCGCTTCCTCCCAGCGCCCTTCCTCCGCGAACAGGCGGGCCCGGAGGAGCGAGTAGAGGGAACGATCGGTCGCGCGCGCCGCCGACCAAAGCCGGCGGTCCGCGCGGAATTCTTTGAGCAGCGCGTCGGCCGCCTCGAGCTCTCCGGCCCGGGTGCGCTGGACCGCGAGCTCGAGCCGGATTCCGATTTCGGCGGCGACGTCGTCGGGGTCGCTCCGGTGCAGGGCCTCTTGGGCGTGCTCCAGGTACGAGATGGCCACCATGGGCTGGAACGAACCGGCCGCATATTCCGCGGCCTGTCGGTTGTACTGGACCGCCGAGTCGAGTCCGCCCAGGAACGTGTGACGGGCCAAAGCGTAGACCGTCTCCATCTCCCGGGGAGAGCTCTGCTCGAGCGCGGCCGCGACGCGACGATGAAGGTTGCGGACGGTCGGCTCGCTGAGCTCCGTGAAGAGACGCTGTCGCAGGGCCTCCTGGTTGAAGGCGAACCGGTCCCATTCCAGCTCCCTCAGGATTCCGAGGCGGACGAGCCGTTCGAGTCCCTCGACCACCTTTTCCTCTTCGCCGCCGACCGCGGCCGCGACGACATCGAACGAGAACTCGTTCCCCGCCACGACGGCGAGGTTCAGGAGCCGACGATCCGCCGTATCCAGGTGCTCGAGCGCATCGGCGCGGTCCGTCCCCGGGGCCTCCGTGGCCTCGGGTACGGCGTCCGCAACCGGTGGCGGATGGACGAGACGTTCCACGAACATCGGCAACCCGCCCGTTTCCGAGTAGAGCCGACGAACATCGGCCTCGCGGAACCGCCGCTGGGGCTCGAGCCAGCGAAGGAATTCCCCCATCTCCTCTTCCGACAGCGCCCGGAGGCGGAGACGCTCGACGTCCGGCAGATGCAACAGGGCATCGAGGGGACCGGCGGCCGGTCGGGGTTCCGCAGAGTCCAGGGTGCCGAGGATCCAGATCGGTTGCCCGGCGATCCGGGGCACCAGATCCTGGAGGAGTCCTATCGAAGCGTCGTCGGCCCGGTGCAGGTCGTCGAGCGCGAGCAGCACGGGGCCCTTCCGCGCGGCGGCGAAGAAGGGTTCTGCGAGCTCGGCCCCGAGACGTTGACGGTCCGACTCCAGCTCCGCACGAGCCCCGTCGGCTGCCGTTCGGATCGCCTGACCGGAGAGGCTCGAGTCTTCGGCGCGCACTAGCCCCGGTAGGAGCCCCAGCGGAGGCCCCACCGAGGGCTCCCGCAGCGGCGGGGACGTGTCTCGTTCCAGGTCCGGGGACACCGCGTCGCGGATCAGCGAGAACGGAGGCGGGTTCTCTTCCGCGGCCCGTGCCCGGAAGACCCGAAAGCCCGCGGACCTCGAGTCCTCGAGTAGCTGGCCGAGGAAGGTGGACTTTCCAACCCCGATCGGACCGTCGAGGATCGTCGTGCCCCCGGCGCCCGACCGCGCCCGTTCCCGTCGGAAGACGAGCGCCTCCCAGGTGTCGGGCCGGCCAATCCGGGGCCGGGACCGCTCCATCGAAGCCGCCACTACCGAAATAGTGGCTGAGGGGCGTATTTAATCAACCCGGGGCCGGCCGACTGGGACTGACCTGAGGCGATTTGTAGCCCGGGCGGCTGTCGGGCCTGGCCATGCAAATGCGACGGCTGGGCCGACAAGGCCCCCAGGTTTCGGCGGTCGGTTTGGGCTGCATGGGGATCTCGCAGTCGTACGGGGAGCCAAACCGGGACAGCGGCCTGGCAACCATCCAACGGGCGCTCGAGCTCGGGGTCACGTTCTTCGACACTGCGGATGCCTACGCCTGGGGGGAGAACGAGAAAGTCGTCGGCGAGGCTCTCCGCCCGTCTCGGGATCGGGTGTTCGTCGCGACCAAGTGTGGCTTCGTACCGGGACCCCCCGGCGAGCGTATGCAGATCGACGGTTCGCCCGCGCACATTCAGGAAGCCTGCGATGCCAGCTTGCGCCGGCTCGGAGTGACGACCATCGACCTGTACTACCTCCACCGGGTCGACCGGCGGGTGCCGATCGAGGACAGCGTTCGTGCCATGGCCGGACTCGTGGATCAGGGCAAGGTCCGATACCTGGGACTCTCGGAGGTAGGCCCGGTGACTCTTCGTCGGGCGCATGCCGTTCATCCCATCACGGCCGTGCAGAGCGAGTACTCGCTGTGGACACGAGACCCCGAGGGAGGTGTGCTCGCCGCCTGCCGCGAGCTCGGTGTCGGCTTCGTTCCGTTCAGCCCGCTCGGACGCGGTTTCTTGACGGGCTCCGTCCGGACTCTGGACGGACTGCCGGCGGGGGACTTCCGTCGAGGAATCCCGAGGTTCGAGGCTGCGAACCTGCAGCGGAACCTGAAGCTGGCAGATCAACTGCGCGCGCTTGGGAAGGAGAAGGGATGCACGGCCGCGCAACTCGCCCTGGCGTGGTTGCTCGCTCAGGGCGACGACGTCGTCCCGATTCCGGGAACGAAACGACCGAGGTACGTCGAAGAGAACGTCGCGGCGGTCGACCTCCCGCTGAGCCGTGCCGAAGTGGAGCGTCTGGGCTCGCTCTTCACCCCGGACACCGTGGCGGGGGCACGCTATTCTCCGTCCAGTCAGGCACTCGTGGATCGTTCGCCCTGAGTCCTCGGGCTTCCGAGCGTCGTGCTCCACCGAGGCCGAGCGAGCGTAGCGGCGCGCGAGACGAGGCGGGCCGGAGCCCGGCCCGCCGCCACCCGGGCCGAGTCACTCGATGACGTCGTCCCGGTTCTCCGCCAGGACCTGAGCCCGCCGTGCGATCCGCACCGCTTTGTTCCGGTCCCGAAGCGCCTCGGTGAGCTTTTCGATCGGAGCCTCGGCAATCGACTTCGCGTCCAGGAACCCGGCGTCGGCCAGTCGTTCCATGACCTTGTCCGAGACCGACAGCGCCACGCGGAGCGCCTGGCGCTGGGTCTCCTGCTGAGCCATCTCCTTGGACAGCTGTTCGCTCGTGACCTTGCCGTCGCGGATGGTGAAGGTCCGGTCGCACAGCGGCGGGATACGGCCCGAGTGGGTGACGATCACCACGGTGGCTCCCTTCTGCTTGTTGAGCTGGTCGAGCAGCCGGAGTACCGAGTCGCCGGACGCACTGTCCAGGTTCCCGGTCGGTTCGTCCGCCAGGATGATGGTCGGCTCGTTGGCGAGGGCCCGTGCGATCGCCACTCGCTGCTGTTCGCCCCCGCTCAGCTTGGACGGCTTGAAGTCGGCCCGTTCCTCCATCCCGACCTCCTCGAGCAGCGCGGTGGACCGCGTGCGCCGCTCCGGAGAGGGCACGCCGAGTACCTCCATGGGAAGGGCCACGTTCTCCCGTGCGGTGAGGTTCGGAATGAGGTGGTAGGCCTGGAAAACGAAACCGATCGTCCGAGCCCGATAGTCGGTGAGCTGCAGCTCCGACATATGGGTGAGCTCCTCGCCCGCCACTTGGACCTCGCCGGAGGTCGGAACATCGAGCGCTCCGATCATGTGGAGCAGCGTGGTCTTCCCGCTTCCGCTCGGACCCTTGATCGCCACCATGGCTCGGGGGGCGATGGAGAGGTTGACCCCACGCAGTGCCTCGACGGGAGGCTTCCCGCGAGAGCGGTACTCCTTCGTCACGTCGGCCAGGGCGATGACGGGGGTCGCAGCCTCACTCATACCGAAGTGCCTCCGCCGGGCGGAGCCGGACGG
>JASHOK010000017.1 GCA_030041175.1 Thermoplasmata archaeon
AGCGGTCGGGAAGATCCCGGACGGGATCCAGGTCTTCACCCAGGCCGACCTCACGATGACGGCAGCGTCGGCCTAGGCCGACCCCGGGCACCGCCCTTAAGCGGAGAACGGTCCTAGTTCCGGAGGCAGTCCATGGCCACCCCATCGCCGCCGAAGCCCGTTCGCCGTACGCTGGAGCATCTCGACGAGATCCAGACGACGGAGGACATTCCGATCCCCTCCGACCCGCTCGACCGGGTTATCGGACAGGAGAAGGCGGTCGAGATCGCCCGCATCGCGGCCTATCAGCACCGGCACCTGCTGCTGGTCGGGCCCCCCGGAATCGGGAAGTCGATGACGGCTCAGGCACTGGCACTCCATCTGGAGCGGCCGACCCAGGAGATCCGGATCGTGCACAACCCGGAGAATCCCGAGCGGCCCACGATCGAGGTCGTCACCCGGGACCGGGTCTACCAGGAACGAGAGCAGGCCCAAGCGACCGAGGGCGAACTGATCGCGCCGACGGAAGCACCCGTGACGGTCGCCGAGCGGCTCGGCTACCGGTGTCCCCGGTGCAGTTTCTACTCGCTGCCGACGGACCGGCACTGCCCGAGCTGCGGGAACGTCAAACAGCAGATCAATCTCAACCAGAGTGGCAACCCCTTCCGCGACCTCGTCGGGGGTATTCTCGAGCTCACGGTCCCCGGCGGCAATCCCCAGGAGACGGTCCGGACGACCCGGCTCCGCAACGGCGTCGAGGAGGTCGTGGCCTACGAGCGGGCCGAGGACAAGATCCGCGTGCTCGACCAGCGCGCGTTGGAGCGGCGGCGCGCGGAACAGAAGGAGAGCCCGCACAAGGTCCTGGTCAAAATCGATCGTCCGACCTTCGTCATGGCGACCGGGGCGAGCGAAACGGAACTCCTCGGCGACGTGCGTCACGACCCGTATGGCGGCCACCCGCAGCTCGGGAGCCAGCCCTATGACCGAGTCATCGCGGGCGCGATGCACGAGGCCCACGAAGGTGTGCTCTTCATCGATGAGCTGCCCTCCCTGGGGCCCCTCCAGCGGTTCATTCTCACCGCCATGCAGGAGAAGCGCTTCCCGATCTCCGGCCGGAATCCCCAGTCGGGCGGGGCGTCGGTCCGCGTCGACAGCGTGCCCTGCGACTTCATCCTCGTCGCCGCCTGCAACATCGCCGACCTCGCCCACATCCTGTCGCCGCTCCGGTCCCGGATCGCGGGCGGTGGATACGAGGTTCTGCTCGAGACCGCGATGCCGGATAGCGAACGGAACCGGATCCGGTTGGCCCAGTTCGCGGCCCAAGAGATCGTCACCGACGGACGGATCCGCCACGCGACGAAGCCGGCCCTCGAGGAACTGTTCAAGGAGGCCCGGCGACGCGCCGAGGCGCTCGATAATCGCCGCAACTCGCTCACGCTGCGGCTCCGGGAGCTCGGGGGCCTGCTTCGGACGGCGGGAGACCTCGCGATGGTGGCGGGGAGCCCCTACATCGAAGCCTCCCACATGCAGGAAGCGCTCCGTCGAGCGCGGCCGATCGAGGAGCAGATCAAGGAAGTCTACGGGTCGTACCAGAGCGGCGTCCGGACCGACGCCAGCGAGGCCCAGCGCCAGACCCACGGGTACTACGCGTGGAACGAGCACCGGGATCCGGATGTCTCCGGTGGCTACGCCTAGCGGAGCTCCCCGGCGGTCTCGAAAGGGATCGACCATCCTACCGTAAGTCTGTTTACGTTTGGGACGCTCGCGTTTTCCGTGTCGAACGTCCTCGGGGCCTCGGGTCTGTCCGGCTGCTTCCGCTGCTTCCTCGTCTGGCGGCCGCGCACCGCCGACCCTGTCCGATGTCCCCGCTGCAAGTCGCTCCTCTGGGACGTGCCCGTGTTGAGCAAGGTGCGGCGGGGCGGGGGCCTGGGAGTCGCCCAGGTTCTTGCACCCTGTCGGCGAGAGATTCTCGAGGCACTCGCCCGCAATCACGCTCGCAACCCTAGGGTCTTCGGGTCGGTCGCGCGCGGAACCGCGACCCGGAAGAGCGACGTGGACCTGCTGGTGGACTTCGACCCCGACGCCTCTGCCTTCGACCAAGTGGGGCTCGCCCAGGAGCTGGAGGAGCTCCTCGGCCGTTCGGTCGAGGTCGCAGAACCGGCGGGCCTGCACTGGATCGTCCGGCCCCAGGTGCTGTTCGAGGCCGTTCCGTTATGAGGCAGGCCTCGGGGGGGCAACGAGGGGATGCACTCCGGATCTCCGACATCCTCGAGGCGGCTGCACTGCTCGACGAGCTCCGTCGGCGAGGTCGGGTCCCGTTTGGAATTGACCCGCACGCTCAGGCGCCCGCCGTCCGGTATCTCGAAATCATCGGAGGAGCTGCGGGGAACCTATCGGCCTCGTTCCGGAAGGAGCATCCGGACCTGCCCATCCGTCAGATGCGGGGGCTTGCATCTTTCGCCAAGCACGAGTACTGGCGCGTTCAGGAGCAGCTCCTGTGGGAGGCGCTCGAGGCCATCGTTCCAATCCGACGGACCCTGGAGACCCTTCGGGCCACCGGCTAATCCTGGGTCTCGGACCCCGGTCCGGGCCGCGCCTACGCCAGCCCGCGAGTCGACGAGGCTGCGGGTCTACCGAGGCCCGGCGCCAGGAGTTCGGAAGTGATATTACCCGCTCCTCGGTCGGGCGCCCCAGGGCGCGTAGTCTAGCGGTTATGACGTCACCCTGACACGGTGAAGATCCCCAGTTCAAATCTGGGCGCGCCCACCATGCACGGCCGAGCGACTGGGGCCCGGGTCACACGGAGACGAGGAGCGTCCGAAGGGAGGGGGCGACTCGCCCCCTCCCGGAAAGGGTTCCGTTCCTCTCGGTCTAGGGCGGCGCCGCCAGGTGAGCCCACCCGATGTCGAACCCGTAGGCCACTGCGGCCACGGCGGCCAAGGCCACTGCCAGCAGGAAGATCCCGAGCAGGAGGGTCCACATCACGCGATACTGGGGGCGTGGCTTGGGGTCCGACGCCAGCGGTGCGGAGGCCGGGTTGGTCGGCCCGGTGACGAACCAGTCCACGTAGAGCGTGGCCGGATAGCTCAGCACCGAGGTCGCGGCGAACGCGATGTAGAGGAGGAAGGTCTCGAGCGGGTCCAGGGTCAGGGCCGGGGACATCGTGTAGCCGCGGTAGCCGTAGAACCCCACGCCAAAGCCGATCACGACCGCCATCATGCCGACGAAGTGCGTCGGAAGGCGGAGGTTCACCGCCACGGCGAAGCTGATGAGCACCACCGCCAGCAGCAGAAGCATGTCGAAGAAGAACAGGTCGTAGGACGCGAGGACGTTGCTGCCGTCCACGGTCACGTTGAGAGGCCACGTCATCTCTCCCCAGAGAGCCAATATGCCGATCACCCCGCCCACGATGCCGAGCAGGGTGCCTCCCTGCCGGAGCGAGGCCTGGGCCTTCGGCAGGTCCTCTTTCCGCATGTTGAGCCACACCAGGAACCCGGTGTAGAACACGAGGCAGGGGACCAGGATCACGAGGTCGATGATGATCGACAGGTCATCGAGGAACGTCATGGGCCTCTCCTCAGGCTCCCCGGCTGCCCGTGGTCCGCCGTGTTCGGCGTCGGTCGCAGACTCCCGTGGTCGCCGCTCTTCGCGTCATGGTGCAACCTCGCCCCCGCCGTTCGTTCCGGCGCTCATACGTATCCTGTCAATTCTAACTGACGGCGACGACCGCGGACTCACCGTCCGACCTGCCGCCGCACGGCCCCGACGTCCCAGAGGGCCCCGGAGCCGGTATTGTAGACCAGCACCCGTTCCCCCGAACGGATCGCCCCGGCGGCGAACAGCCTCGGAAGGGCTGCGTATCCCGCCGCTCCTTCGGGTGAGGCCGAAACGCCATGGCGATGGCCCAGACGCTCCATGGCGTCCGGCAACTCCCGGTCCGGGACGGTGGCTCCGCTGCCCCGGGTCTCCCGGATCGCCTCGAGAATCCGCTCGGAGGCGAAGGGTGCGGGCACGAGCAGCCCGGGAGCCACGGTGTGCGGATCCTCCCAGGGTCGGACCGACGGTTCGCCGGCGTGGAGGGCTCGAACCACCGGCGCACAGCCGTCCATCTGGACGGAGATCAAGCGGGGGAACTGCTCGAGTCGACCCATCCGCTGCAGCTCCTGGAACGCCTTGTACATCCCCACCAGCCCCGTGCCTCCCCCGGTCGGGTAGACGATCGCGTCGGGCATCCGAGAGTCCTGGAACCGGTCGACGATCTCGTAGCCCATGGTCTTCTTGCCTTCGACCCGGTACGGCTCTCGAAGCGTCGACATATCGAAGCCCCCAGAGTTCCGTTCCCGCGCCCGGGCCGCCTCGCCGGCCTCCCGGATCGTTCCCGGGACCGAGACCACTTCGGCGCCGTAGATCCGGCAGATCCGCGGAATCTCCGGTGGAGTTTCCTCGGGAAGATAGATCCGAACCGGACACTCCGCCCGAGCGCCGTAGGCGGCCAGCGCGAGCCCCGCGTTCCCGGCGCTAGGAACGTACAGCGAGGTAGCGCCCAGCTCGACCGCCCGAGAGACGGCCACGGCCATGCCTCGGGCCTTGAACGAGCCCGTCGGCATCTGGCCGTCATCCTTGAGCCACACCTCCACCCCCGGCAGCTCGGGCACGTCGGCGAGCCGGATCGCATCCGTTCCTCCCTCGCCGAGCGTCACGATCCGCTCCTCTCGCTGCACCGGCAACAGCTCCCGATACCGCCAGAGGGTCCGGTCCCTCTCCGGAAACCGCTCCCACACGCGCAGCTCTCGCGCCCGTTCCGTGTCGTAGGTAGCGAACAGCGTATGGCCGCAGGTGGGACAGGTTCCGACCCGCCGGTCGGCCGCCAGTGTGGTACAACACTTGCGGCACTCCAGTCCGGTGAGCAAGGAGCCGGTCGCCGTCATCCGGAGGACGGCCAGAGCCGCGACAATCTTCAAGCCGACGGGCGGTTCGGACGACCGAAATGTCGGGAGGCTCCGCCGAACGTCCGCGAGGCGTCCCGGCCGGTTCTCTCGCCGTCCGAGACGCGGTCATCTGCGGCGACGCCCGGACGGTCCTCCACCAGCTGCCCCGAGAATCGGTGCATCTGGCCATCACGTCCCCGCCGTACAACCTGGGGATCGCCTACTCCGGGTACGGCGACAACCTGACCCCCGAGGAGTACCTCGCCTGGCTGAAGAGCGTCTGGCTGGAGCTGAAGCGCGTACTCGTGGTCGGCGGCCGGTTCTGCCTGAACGTTGCGCCGACCTCCATCAAGAACTTCCGGCCGTTGCACCACGATCTGTCCACCGACCTACGGGAGCTCGGCTTCCTGATGCGCACCGAGGTGATCTGGTACAAGCAGACGATGGGACGCCGGACCGCCTGGGGCAGCTGGAAAAGTCCGGCGAACCCGCACATCATTCCGTCGTGGGAGTATGTCCTGGTCTTCTCCAAGGGCGAGTGGCGGCTGCCCGGCGCGGCGTCGCAGATCGACATCAGTGGGCCGGAGTTCCAGACCTACTCGGACGGTTTCTGGCATATTCCGCCGGAGCGGAACCGGAAGGGGCATCCGGCTCCGTTCCCGGAGGAGCTCATCCGCCGGCTCGTGAAGTTCTACAGCTACCGGGGCAACACCGTGCTCGACATGTTCGGCGGTACCGGTACGGTGGCCGCCGTGGCCCGATCCACGGGTCGCCATTTCCTCCACATCGACGCATCCCCGGACTACTGTGCACAGGCCCTCGAGCGGATCCGGGCCGCACGACCGCCCGACGGCACCCGGATCCCCGCACCGACCCGGGTCCTCCCTGTCGGGCGGTCCGTCGCCAGCCCCTGAGTCATCGAGCGGCAGCGACCGGTGCCGGCAGCAGCCGACGAGAGAGTTCGTGGACGCCGAAGTCGAGCAGGGGCTCGAGGTTGACCGCATCGGCCCGGTTGTACTCCACGAGCTTGGTCAGCGATCCGGGAACGCCTCGTCTCGCTTCTTCCCACAGCCGGACCGCGTCGACGCCCTCGATTCCCTCGACGCCGGACCGGTTGCCGAGCCCGAGCTCCTTTTCGATCCGCTTGAGGCCCCCGGTGATCCCGAGACGCCGCAGCAGGAACCGAAGGTCGATGTGTGCCGGCGGGAAGCGGATGTACGGGAAGCGGGCCTCGAGAAACGGAAGGTCGAAGAGCAGACCGTTGAACGTCACGACGATCCGGAACCGCTGGAGATAGGCCGGCAGCTCCTCGAGATCGTCGAATGCGATGAAGGCCCGGGTCCCCCCTCCGCCGTGGACGCCCACGACGGTCACGATCCCTTCCTGCGGCGTGAGCGCCGTCGTTTCGATGTCCAGGAATGCGGTCAGGTCCCGGAAGTCCGGGTACAACCGCCACTGTTCCGCGAGCGGCATCCGTCGGCAGAACCACTCCGCGTCCCGTCGCCCCAGCGCCAGCTCGCTCTCGTCCAGCGCCCGGTCGATCGCGTCCCGGCGGTCCGGGGGGACGCCCGGCAGGTCGGCGATCCGCCGGAGGTCGCTCCAGTCTCGGGCGCCGTCTCGCCACAGCTGGGCTTCGGCCGCGGCCCCGATGCCCGGGAGGTGCCGGAACGTGGAGCGGAGCACGCTCCGCGCAGGAGGCCGGGGCTACAAAACGTTCGGGCGGGTCGCCTACGGGGGCGAAGCGGGCGGCGGAGGTTCCGGGGTCGGCGGGCGGGGCCGGCGCCGCTTCTCCCACTGGAAGTACGCGAAGCCCACGACGGCCACCGCCACGGCGGCGATCGAGGTGCCGATCAGGATGGTCGTGCTCCCGCCCGGGTAGCTGGGCGGGCTGCTCACCGTCACGTGGAGCGTCTCCACCACGCTCCCTCCCCCGGAGTCATTGGTCGTGACCTCCACCTCGAACGTCCCGGCTCGGTGGAACGTGTGATTGGCCTCTGCACCCGTGCCGTTGGTCCCATCCCCGAAGTTCCAGTACGTCACGTACGGTGCCGTCCCGTTGCCCACGGAATCCGTGAAGTCGACCACGGTCGAGGGCGACGGGGAGACCGGGGTGTAGCTGGCCACGGCGCTCAGGGCCGGGTGTACGTAGGCGAGGAATTCGAGCGACGTGTTGTAGTCCGTCGAGTTCAGCGTGAAGATCACGGTGAAGTTCTTGGCGGCCGGGTACGCATGCACCGGGTCGGGCGCGGAGCTGTACCGGCCGTCGCCGAACGACCAGTTGACCGTGTAGCTGCCCGAGATGCCGGTCACAGAGCTGCAGAAGGTGAGGTCCGCGTCGGCGTCGCCGGGGTTCGGCACCATCTCCGCGCGCACCGACGGCGCCGCGGCCAAGAAGGGCTCGATCGCTACCCCTTTGCAGTTCAGCGGCGGAGGGATCGCCACGGAGAGGGCGCCGACGGTCCCGGCGGTCGCGATTCCGTGCGTCGATAGGAGAAGACTGAGTGCGAGGCTGACCGCGACCAGCATCGCCATCCACCTCATCGGTCCACCGATTGCCGCCGGCCTACGGCCCTCCTTCGCATAATCCCCCGGGGGGGCCGCGGGAGTTCGTCACGGCCGGGGGTCGGCGGCCTCGACCGGCAGCGGGCCGAGCACCTGGACCCGTGCCTTGACCGCCTGCCAGAACGCCGGGACCTTCTCCTTCTCCAGTCGGCCACCGAACATCGGCGCCCGGTATTCCGCCTCGAGCACGTCCGGGTCCTCCATGTCCCAGACGAGGCGCAGCACCCAGTCCCCGTGATCCTCCTCGTACGAGTAGACCTGACGACGGGGGTCCGTCGCGACCGGGTTCCGTCGCAGGATATCGAGCGGCGGGTCGAGCGGCGCCGGCGGGCCCATCAGCGTCAGCGGAGGGGGTCGTTCGGGTAGCCGCAGCCGGATCCAGGCGACCACCGGCCACCGGGTGTGGGCCTGCCCGAGCGACGGCACGGTGCCTCGGAGCGGGCCGGGGAACTAAACGGATTCGGGCGGCGCGTTCGCTCGACCTTCTGAGGGGGCCGGGGCCCCGAAAAGGTTGCACGCGTTCTGTTTGACTGCCCGATGCATCCAGTTTGCGTAGCCGATCGACCGTTAGTGGACGCCGGGCTGAGGCGGTCGCCCGAAGGCTTCCGCCGTACACCCCGTCTCTATCGATCCGGTCTTTTACCGGTGGTCTCGAGGGTCTCTCTTTTTCGAGCAGGTTTCGGGCTTAGATGCTTTCAGCCCTTATCCCGTAGCGCGTGGCTGCTCAGCGATGCCCTGCCGGACAACTGATGGACTAGAGGCGCCGATTCCCCGTTCCTCTCGTACTGTGGGAACCTTCTCGTCAGAGACCCAGACACTTCCGCCAAAAAGCAACACACCTGTCTCACGACGGTGTGAACCCAGCTCACGATCCCTTTTAATGGGCGAACAACCCCACCCTTGGTAGCTGCTGCACCACCAGGATAGGCAGAACCGACATCGAAGTAGCAAGCCTCCAGGTCGATAGGGACTCTTGCTGGAGACAACTCAGTTATCCCCGGGGTAACTTT
>JASHOK010000018.1 GCA_030041175.1 Thermoplasmata archaeon
AGGTTCCCGTCCTCCGAGCGGGAGAGTCCGCGGGCCGAGGTGAAGACCGGCACCCCGAGCAGCCCGGCGAGCTGCGGTCCGACCTGGCCCGTTTCGGAGTCGACGGAACGTTCGCCGGCAAGGAGAAGGTCATGGCCTACCCGGCCCAGCGCGGCCCGCAGGGCTCGAGCCGTCACCAGGGAGTCCGAGCCGGCAAGCGCCTCGTCGGACACCAGGATCACGCGGTCCGCTCCGAGCGCGTATGTCTCCTGCAGGCGCGTCGCGGTTTCCGGAGGGCCCATGGAGAGGACCGTCACTCGCTCGCCCGGGCGCCGGAGCTGGACCGCCACCCGTACCGCGCGACCGTCGTACGGGTTCAGGAACAGCTCCACACCCGTCCGGATGAGGGAGTGCGTCGTGGCGTCGAAGCGCAGCTGCTCTACGCCCGGAACCACTTTGACCAGGACCGCGAAATCCATGCCACCGGCTCGGGGCGGTGAGAGGAAAGGAAGCCGTAATGACCGTTGCCCGCTCGGAAGCCCGGTTCCGGATTCCCATGAGCGGTCCTTCGACCCCCACCGAAGGGGCGGCATATCCGCCGGCCTCGCTCGCGGCCTACTCCACCGCGGTCGTGATCACCGTTGTCGCGATCCTCAGCCAGTACTTTCTCCCCCAGCTCGTCCCGGCTCTCCGGCCGGTCTACGGGACTCTGGCGACCGATCTGCTGGTCGTCTACGGGATCCCGATTCTCGCTTTCCTAGTGCTCGTGGGCCGCGATCCGCTTCGAAACTACGTGGCTCGGACTCCTCAGGCGGCGGTGGAGGGGCTGCGCTGGTACGGCGCGATGTCGATCCTCGGACTCCTCTCGGCGGTGGTGATTGTCATCGTGCTGGAGGCCGTCGACCCGGCGGCGGTCGCTCAGCTCAGCAAACTGAGTCCGCCGCTCGTTGCGGCCGAGGCGGACCCGTGGTTCTGGGTCGGTTTCTCCTTCGTGATCGGGCTCGTCGAGGAGACGATCTTCCGCGGATGGGTGTTCGGGTACTGGCTGGCTCGGGACCCTGCGCACTGGGCCGTCCATGCCGTCTGGACCAGCGCGCTATTTGCGAGCGTGCATCTCTACTACGGATCGACGTACGGCTTCGCGTCCGCGGTCGCCTTCGCGGAGCTCTTTTTCGCGGGCCTGGGCTTCGCGTTCGCGGTGCGCTATTCGCGCGGCAATCTGCTCATCGTCGGCCTCCTGCACGGAGCCCATGACTCCCTTAGCTTCTCGACGCTGGTCTGGAAGCCGTGGGGTGCGGACCTCTACTATCTCCTCATCCTCGTCGGAGCGATTGTCTTCGTTGTCGTCGCCCTGGGCCAACGGCCGACCGACCCCCCGCTCACGCCCTGGCAACCCGGCCCCCCGACCGGCGCCTCACCGCCCGGCGGAAATCCGGCGATCGTGTGGCCGAGCCCTCCAGTGGACAGTTACGATCGCCCACCTTTGCCTTCGCCTCCGCCACCCTCCGGGCCGTCGCCTCCGGTCGGTTGATCGGCAACTCCGCCAGGCCGCTTTCGGGTCGGTCGGCAACCGCGAAAACTCTTGAGGCCCTTGACCTCGGGTAGCCGTCTCCATGGCGACGGCCGGCGCCAACGCAGGGTCTTCAGCCCCAACCGTTCCACCGGCTGGACCTCTCACCGGCGCTCTCCATCTCACGGGGACCAGCCGCGTGGACCGGGTTCGGACCAAGGCGTTCTCGTCCGAGGGTTTCGCCAAGGTTCCGGGCGACATTGAGACGGAGACCGCCGTCGTCACAGGTTCCCTTGCCGCCGGCGGTCGCTTCCAGGCTCAGAGCGCCCGGTTTTCCGGGACCCACCGGATCGATGGCGACGTACGCGTCACCGACCTCCTGCGCACGAACGGAACCTGGCGGGTCCGGGGCGGCGTCAGCGTCCGGGCAGCCCGTTTCGATGGAGCTGCCTCTGTGGGGGGATCCCTTTCGGTGGCCGACCGGCTGGACTGGACAGGAGCCCTCGACATCCGACTGGATGTTCGCGCGACGCAGGTCTTCTTCCGAGGCCGGATGGCCGTGGGCGGAACTCTCGCGGCCCGGACGATCTCGGGCGAGATCGGGGCCTTGTCAACGGCGGGCGCGATCGAGGCCGACTGGGTCGAAGTGCGGCGGCGGAAGTCCCTCCGGGACGTTCCGATCTTTCTCCTGCCGCCCCCGGCCTGGAACGAGCTCCAGGTCGATCGGATCGAGGCGGCCGAGGTCCATCTCTCCGGCGTCCGGGTCCGTCGCCTGATCTCGGACCGCATCTGGCTCGGTCCCGACACGCATGTCGAGTACGTCGAGGGGACGATCGTGAGCCAGCACCGGGACGCGCATGTCGGTCCGGAGTCCGAGTCTCCGCCGCCGCCGGGCCTGAGCCGCTGACCGTGCGCCCGCGCCTTTATTCTCCGCCTCTCTCTCGGCGCGGACCATGACGCCCGCGGCGCCGACCCCTCCCCCGGCCCAACACTGGGTTGAGATCCAGCACCGGGTGGAGAAGTTCTGGCAGGACGCGGATGTGGTCTCTCGGGCCCTGGTGCTTCACCCGGACGGTCCGCCGTTCCGCTTTGCCGAGGGGCCCCCGACGGCGAACGGTCGACCCCACATCGGCCACGCGCTGACGCGCGCGCTCAAGGACGTGCCGCTCCGGTATCGTCGGATGCGCGGGTACCGCATCCTCTCCCCCATGGCGGGGTGGGACTGCCACGGTCTCCCCGTCGAGCTCGAGGTGGAGAAGCGTCACGGGTTCCGGCTCAAGCGCGACATCGAGGCCTACGGCGTCGACCGGTTCTGCGAGGAGTGCCGGACCAGCGTGTTCGAGTACGTAGCAATCTGGCGAGACATGAGCCGTCGGATCGGTCTCTGGCTGGACTACGACCGTCCGTACCGGACGATGGACGCTCCGTACATCGAGAGTGTCTGGTGGTCACTCAAGACCCTCTGGGACCGGGGCCTCATCGCCAAGGGATTCTACACGCTCCCGTACTGCCCCCGATGCGAGACCCCTCTCTCGTCCCACGAGGTCGCCCAGGGGTACCAGGAACTCACCGACCCCTCGATCGTCGTGCGACTCGATGTTCCGCCGTCGGAGGACGGAACTCCGCGGCACCTCTTGATCTGGACCACCACGCCGTGGACCCTGCCCGCGAACCTGCTCGTGGCCGCCCGGGCCGACCTGACCTACCTCGGGATCAAGGGCCCGGACGGACACGAGTACCTGCTCGCGGAAGGCGCGGCGGGACGCTATCTCTCCGGTCCGCCAGAGGTCCTGCATCGCTACGCCGGGACCGACCTGGCCGGTCTTGCCTATGCGCCGCTCTTTCCGTTCGCAGGCCGCGGCGACGGGCGGTACCGCGTGGTGCTCGACGATTTCGTCGGCGAGGCCGAAGGGACCGGACTCGTCCACATCGCTCCCAGCTACGGGCCGGATGACCAGCGTATCGGCGAGCGCGAACATGTCGGATTCTTTGACCCGCTCGACAGCCACGGCGTCTTCACGGACCAGGTCCCTCCCCTCGCCGGCAAGGGATTCAAGGGCGCTGACCCCGTGCTGCTCGAGCAGCTCCGGACGGCGGGGGCGCTCTTCCAGGAGGGTCGCATCCGACACACGTACCCGACCTGCTGGCGCTGCGCCACTCCGCTCCTGTATCGTGCCGTCGACTCCTGGTTCGTCCGGACCTCGCAGTTCCGCGAAGCGCTCGTTCGGAACAACGAACAGGTCCGCTGGATCCCGTCGCATATGCAGCACGGCCGGTTCGGGAATTTTCTCGACGAGGCCAAAGACTGGGCGCTCTCCCGGAATCGGTACTGGGGAACGCCGCTCCCGATCTGGAAATGCCCGGCCGGCCACTTCACGCCCATTGGCAGCTTCGCGGAACTCGCCACCCGTCTCGGCGCTCCCCTGCCGCCGAACTTCGATCCGCACCGGGTGCAGGTCGACGGACTCCACTTTCCCTGTCCGACCTGCGGCGCCCGGACGGACCGGGAACCCTACACGATCGACGGCTGGTACGATAGCGGGTCTGCCCCCTACGCTCAGTACCATTACCCGTTCGAGCCAGGGCCGTTCGATCCGGGAGAGCCGCTCGATTACATCGGAGAAGGTCTCGACCAGACGCGGGGCTGGTTCTACACCCTCCACGTCCTCGCGTCGGCACTCTTCGACCGACCGGCCTACCGGGCCTGCCTCGTGAGCGGCCTGCTGCTGGACGACTCCGGCGTCAAGATGTCGAAGTCGAGGGGAAACGTCTACGACCCGATCCCGGTGCTCCAGGAGCTCGGCGGCGACGCACTCCGCTGGGCCTTCTACATGTCGGACTACACCGAATCGGCCCGGGTCACGCCCCGAACGATCCAGCTCGCCGCCCAGCGGACCCTGGGCACGCTGCTCCACGTGTACGAGTTCTACCGCGCGAACGCGGAGGCCGACGGCCTGCGACCCGTAACCGAGCGACCCACCCCGCATGCCCTCCTCGACCGCTGGCTGCTCTCCCGGCTCGATGGCCTCGTGCAGACCACGACGGAAGCGTTGGAGCTGTACGATAGCCACGCCGCCGCCGTCGCCCTCACGGCCTTCGTCGATGACCTCTCGACCTGGTACCTCCGGCGTTCCCGGCCCCGGTTCTGGAGCGACGAGAACCCGGCGGACCGTCGAGCGGCGCACGCGACGCTCTCGTACACGCTCTGGACCCTCGCCCACCTGCTCGCACCGCTGGCCCCCTTCCTGGCCGAGCACCTGTTTCAAGAGCTGAGCGGCACGCCGTTCGCCGACCCCCATCGGTCGGTGCATTTCGGCGCGTGGCCGGTAGCGGGCTCGGCCGGAAACGTGGAGCTGGACCAGGCGATGGCCGAGCTCCGGGGCTGGGCCGAGGTCGGCCGGGAACTGCGTCAACGGGCCGGCGTGAAGTCCCGCTTCCCGCTCACGGTGATGGTCGTCGAGACCGATCGACCGCCGGCGTTCCTGGGGCTGGGCCCGGAGGCACGGTCCTTGCTGCAGGACGAGTTGAACATCCGTGAGCTTCGGCTGGAACCGACCGGGGATCCCGGCCGCTTTCCCGAGGCCGACTGGGTTTCCCGGGACGACGGGAAGGGATGGCGGGCCCATCTTCCGCGCTCTGCGCCGCCCGAGCTCTACCGCGAAGGGCTCTTCCGGGAGGCGATGCGACGACTCCAGCAGGCCCGGAAGGACGCCCATCTGGCCTTCACCGACCATATCCGGCTCAAGCTCTGGGCGACCGGCGAAGTCGCGCTCGCCCTTCGAGACCACCGTAGCCGCCTCGAGCGCGAGCTCATGGTCGAGGGCAACCTCGAGATCTCCGACGCCGACCCTCCGGCTTCGGCCGTACGATGGGACCTGGACGAGGGTTTTCTCGCCGCCGCGCTGGAACGGGCCGTGAAGGCCTAGTCCCGGGACGCCTCAGCCGGTCAGCGGAACGGGTCGGACGGTGCCTCCGGGGACGTCCTCCCGGAACACCTCCGAGCCGAATCGGTAGACCTCGGTCTCGGGCCGGAGCCAGGCGTCGAACGGCAGGCCGGCCTTGCCGCAAGTCTCGGAGAGGAACTCCGTGGCGTCCCAGTGCTGCTCGACCGCTACCTGGGGGAGCAGGAGACCCTCGGCACGACGCCACCGGACGATCAGTCCGTCGTGCCCTACGCGCACGGCAGAGGGGCGGTCGCGCGGCTGGCCCGCTCGCAGCGGCTCGGGGACCGTGAGCAACGATACCTCGGCGGTGATGTGCTCCAGCTCCTCGCGCTCCACCGGGGGGAATCGGGGGTCCTCCAGGGCCGCACTCGCCGCGGTCCGGGGGATCCCCACGCGGAGCGGGAAGACCGGATGCGTGTAGCCGATGCATCCCCGGAGGAGATCCGACGGCGACTGACGGAGCGTAGTGAAGACCCCCCGAGGCTCGTCGAAGGCTGCCGGAAGCCGCGTGGTGAGGAACGGGGCCGCCGGGTCGGTCGGCGGATCCGGCCCCAACGCCTTCTCGAGCGCGTCGCGGGCGAGCGCGACCGCCCGCTGGCCGATCTCGAGTGATATGGGTGCGCCTCGCGCCACGGCCCAAGGAGCCGCCGTGGGCGCATAGCGTTGCGCGCACCCCGCGCGCCGCCGGGGAACTCTTTATACGCCGCGGAGGGTCGGCCGCCCCTCCATGCCGTTCCCCGAGGCCGTGAACCGGCTCCTGCTCAAACGCATCTGCATGAACTGCTCGGCGCGGAACCCGCCGCGGGCGGTCCAGTGTCGCAAATGCGGATACAAGGGACTGCGCCCGAAGTCCCGCGAACGCTCGGGCAAGACGAAGTAGGCCGCTAGCGCGCAGCACCCTCGGCCCGGTCGAGTGCGGCGGCGGCGTATCCGCGCCGTCGTTCCCGAGAAACCTCGAACCGCTTCTGGACGAGGAACATCATGTTGCCGGCGCCGTCCCGCCAGCTCGAGAGCTTGGGCGCTCCCCACCGCTCGGAGTAGTGGATCGGCACCTCGTCGAAGCGGAGGCCGTGGCGGAGGACCTCGATCTTGAGCTCCTCGCTGAACGCCATGCCGTCCTGCGTGAGCCGCAGCCTGTCCAGGATCTCGCGTCGGAAGATCCACATGCCGCTCTGGCTGTCCCGGAGCACGCGAGCCGGAGCCCCCTGGAGGGCGGAGTGGAAGAAGGCCCGCAGCGCAAAGTTCAGCCCCCAGTTGCCGATCCGGTGCTCGGTCGTCATCGCCTTCGGGTCGAGGTAGGACAACCGGTCTCCCGTCAGAAAGTCGAGCCGGTGCTCGAGCAGGTTGAGCACGAACCACGGAATCTCCTCCACCGGATAGCTGGCGTCGCCATCCGCGGTGGCAATGACCTCGCCGGTCGCGGCGGCGAATCCCGTCTTGTAGGCCCGGCCGTAGCCGCGCCGGGGCTCGGAGATCACCCGCGCTCCCTCGCGCTGGGCCGCTTCCGCGGTCCCGTCGGTCGATGGGCCATCGACCACCAGGATCTCCCAATCGATCGGGTTTCGGAAGAAGAACCGCTGGTTGGCGGCCTCCGCCGAGGCACGGAAGGTGCGAATGACATGCCCGACGGACAGGGCCTCGTTGAGCGTCGGGACTACCAGGCTGGCGCGCATGGTCTCGGCCTTCGGTACTGGGAGTCGCCTCACCCCCTATAAGTCCGGCTCCGCTCTGGGGGCTGCCCGGCCTCGAGCCTGGGACGAGCAGAACCGTTGACGCGACGCTGGGGCAGCTTTCCCACCACCGCCGACGTCGGCATCTGGGCCCGGGCCGACTCGACGCCCGAGCTGTTCGGCGCGCTCGGGCTCGGGCTGTTCGCGCTGATGACGGACCTCCGTCGGGTTCGGCCCTGCCAGGAACGGGTCGTCCAGGCGAGCGGCACGGATCCCCCCAGCCTCGCGGTCGCGTACCTGTCGCAACTCATCACGCTGAACGCGGTGGAGGGGTTCCTCGCCCGGGAGATCCAGGCCCGGCCCGTGGGCGATCCCCCGACCGCGATCCTCGCTCGGCTCCGGGGAGAGCCGTTCGACGCGGCGAGGCATTCTAGGCACTTCGAAGTGAAGGCTGCGACCTACCACGAGATCTCGGTCGACCTGATCCACCACCGGGCGCGCGTGATCGTGGATATCTGAATCGGGGGCGGCGAAAGCCCACTGCCAGAGTGCGATCAGGGCATTCGGGACGACAGAGCGGCGAGCCCCGCGCCCGGCGAGGCAAAACGACCGGTCCGGGCAAGGATCCGTTCGAGTCCCGCCACACAGAGCAGGAGATCCCCCCAGGAGGCGATCCCCATGTGGCCGATCCGGAAGATCTTCCCGCGGTACGGCCCCTGCCCGCCCTGGACCTCGACGTTGTAGGTATTGAGGAGGGCCTTGCGCACCGACGCTTCGTCCATCCCCTCGGGGATCTTCACGGCGGATACGGTGTCGGATGCGTAGCGTCGTTCGGCGAACAGCTCGAGGCCCAAGGCATCCATCGCGGCCCGTACCGCCTCGGCCTGCGCGTGGGTCCGGGCCAACCGGTTCTCGAGTCCTTCCTCCTGGAGCAGGAGTAGCGCTTCATGCAGCGCGAGGAACAATGGAATCGCCGGGGTCCAGGGCGTATCGTTCTTCTCCAGGGACTTGAAGTGAGCCGCCAGGTCGAGGTACTGGGTCCGCGGCTTGAGCTCGGCGAACGCCCGGTCGGACAGATGCACCAGCGCCAGCCCGGCCGGCGCGGCGAGACCCTTCTGGCTTCCCGTGACGATCCCGTCGATCCCCCAGTCGTGGATGTGCACGGGGATACCGGCGACGGAGGAGATGCCATCGACCAGGAAGAGCGCGCCGGACTTCCGGACGAGCGGAGCGATGGCAGCGAGGTCGTTCGCGAAGCCTGCGCTCGTCTCGTTATGGACCGTGATGAACGCGCGGACCGGCCCCTGTTCCAGGGCCCCCGCGATGGCCTCGAGCGGGGCCGGATGGCCCCACGGAGCCGAGACGGTGGTGACGTGGTTCGAATACCGTCGGGCGATCTCGTCGCCGCGTTCGCCGAAGTTCCCGTTCGACAACACCACCACGCGGTCCTCCGGGCGCAGGAGCGCCGAGTAGGTGGCCTCGAGGCCCGCGGTCCCACTGCCCGAGAGGATGGCTTGATGACCGGGCGCTCCGAACAGCATCGGGAGCATCTCCCGGATCTCGCCCACTCGCTGATGGAAGTAGTCTCCCCGGTGGTTCACCGAGGAGAAGCTCATCGCACGCAGCACGCGGGGATGGATGCGCACTGGACCGGCGATCAGGAAGGCGGCGGTTTCGGGGTCGAACGTCATGGGGCCGCCGCCACCTCGGTATTGACGAGATAAAGCGGTTCCTTGCCGGCCAGCAGCCGCAGCAGCTCTTCCGCCACTTGTTCTCCGGCCCGATGCTGCGCCTCCGGCGTCGAAGCGCCGAGATGGGGTGTGGCGACGACCCGCGGGTGCTGGAGCAGGGCCGTCTGGGTCGGGGGCTCGCTCTCGAACACGTCGAGTGCGGCGCCGCCAACCTGGCCGGACCCCAGCGCCGCGAGCAAGGCCGTCTCGTCGATGAGCGCTCCGCGCGCGACGTTGACCACGCACACGCCGCGCTTGGCCCGGGCGAGCCGCTCGGCATTGAGCAGATGCCGGTTCTCGGACGTCAGGGCGGCGTGAAGGCTCACGACATCGGAGCGGAGCAGCAGCTCGTCCAGGGATAGCAGAGGAGTGTCGTCCGGCGACTTGGACAGCAGGGGGTCGAAGGCCACGACGTGCGCACCGAAGGCCCGGAGCCGACGAGCGACCTCCCGACCGATCCGACCGTATCCGACGAGTCCCACGGTCTTCCCCGCGAGCTCGGCCCCATGCACGCCGCGGTTCCACTGACCGGACTTCGTGGCCTCGATGACTCCGTACAGGTTACGAACCAGCAGCAGGACGAACGTCAGGGTGAGCTCGGCGACGCTGGTCGTCGCCGCCGTCGGTGCGTTGACCACTCGGATCTTTCGAGCGGTCGCCGCCGACAGGTCCACATTGTCCACGCCGACGCCGGCCCGGGCGACGACGCGGAGTCCGGGGGCCTTCGCCAGCAGCGCCTCGGTCACCTGGGTGCGGCTTCGGACCACGAGTGCCCAGGCACCGCTGAGCTGCGCCGGCAGCGTGGCCGGATGGCCGGAGGCATCTACGACCCGACACGGCCCCGCGGACAACATCTCGATGGCGCGAGGATTCACGGGGTCTGCGATGATCACCAGCGGGAGCTCGGCCACGCCGCGACGACCGAATTCTCGCACAAAACGACTCCGGTCCCGGCGGTCGGCTCCGGCGTCGGGGCCGCGAACGGGGCCCCGAGGCGCTTACGGAACCTTCGGGACGGGCACCCGATCCAGCGACTCCTCGACGACCTGGCTACCCCGGACCCCCCGGATCCACGGCTCGGGCTTGATCGTGAGCCGGTGACCGAGCGCGGGGATCGCGACCTCCTTCAGATCGTCGGGGATCGTGTAGTCGCGCCCATGGAGCAGCGCCCGAGCGCGTCCGAGCTTCAACAGTGCGAGCGAGCCGCGGGGCGATGCACCGACCTCCACCCGAGGGTCGACTCGGGTGGCGCCGACCAGATCGACCGCGTACTGTTCGAGCGCCGGCTCGAGCTCTACGTCCTCGACCGCCCGCTGGACCTCCCGGAACCGGGCCAGGTCGAGGACGGCCGGAACGGAGACCAGGTCCGCCTTGCGGGCCTTTCGACGTGCCAGGATCTCCCGCTCTTCCGCCGCCGTCGGATATCCGACGGCCAGCCGCATCAGGAACCGATCCACCTGCGCCTCCGGGAGCGGGTAGGTGCCCTCGAGCTCGATCGGGTTCTGTGTCGCCAGGACCAGGAACGGACGCTCGAGCGGATAGGTGGAGCGTTCGCTGGTGACCTGATACTCCTGCATCGCCTCGAGCAGCGCGGACTGGACTTTGGGCGGCGCCCGGTTGATCTCGTCGGCGAGGACGAGGTTCGAGAAGAGCGGCCCGCGACGAAATTCGAACCGGGCGTGTTCCGCGTCCCAGACCTCGCTGCCCGTGATGTCCTGGGGCAGGAGGTCGGCGGTGAACTGGATCCGAGTGAAGGCGAGGCCGAGGGCACTCGAGAACGAGCGAGCGATGAGCGTCTTGCCGAGACCCGGCAGGTCCTCGAGCAGCAGGTGCCCGTCCGCGAGCAGACCCGTCGCCACAAGGTCGAGGGCCTCATCGCGGCCGACCACCGCGGTATGCACGGCCGCCAGGACGTCGGCCATAGCGGTCCGGGCCTCTGCCGCCTGCACGCTCACCCCGAAAGAGGCCCCGATATGACCGGCGCCGGTATAAGTCGGGAGGGGGAGCGGCGAGCCGCTGTGCCCCGGCCGTAACGGAGCAGCGTCAACGGAGGCCGCTCGGCCCTCTCAGCGTCCTGACCCCGGCCGGGGGTGTCGGATACCGGGGTTGTCCTCTCTTCATTCTCCGCGGACGACCCGTCCGCTGTGGTCAGGAGGGACCCTTCGACGGCACCCGGAAGCCGCCCCGGAGGGCGTCTTCGTTCGTGCATCGCGGCGCCCCACTTCAGGATGTCGGTTCGGCCGCGACGGCCTCGGCGGCACTCTGAAGGTACACCCAGGCCGCCAGTCCGAGTGCGACGGCAACTGCGAGACCCGCGAGACCTTCCTGGCCGCCGGTACCCTTGGGGAGAAAGAAGAGCACGGCGAGAGCCAGGGCGGCGCCCAGCGCCGGGATCAGGGCGGGCTCGAACTGCTGCCGGAGCGGGACCCCGGCGTTCGGTTCTGCGCCGACCCATACGAGCAGCGCCACTCCGATCGCCGCGGCTACCGCGACGGCTGCCACCGACAGCGGAGTCGTCGCCACTTCCGCCAGGACCGCGAGGGCGGGCGGAACGACGGCGAGCTCAGCGAGATCCGCGGGAAGCAGGTGCCGAAGAACGAGCCCACCCCCGACGCCGACGAGCACGAGGAGCGCCGCGCGCGGCACGCCCAGCGTGTCGAGCGGAGTACCCAGCGCCATCGTGCCGAGCAGGAAGACCGTTGCGGCGAGATCGTTCCAACCGGGGGACCATCGTCGCCGTCTCGGCATGATCAAGCCCTGCGACCGGCGAAGGTGGGGTTCTGAAGGAACCGGACGAACGATGCCAGCGACCAGTAGTCGTCCCAGTCGACCGTGGGAGCCTGCGTCCAAGCCTCGCTGAGGCGACGGCGGCGGACCAGGCGCAGGAGCCGGTTGGCCACCCGGTCTTCTTCCGTCTCCTCCGACATCCCGAGCACTGCCAGCGGCGACGGGCTCAGGACGACCGGCCGGAACCCTCGACGACGGAGGAGCGGAAGGACGGTGACCGCCTCCTCCTCGATCATGGGGGAGATCAGGAGGGTGAAGACGCCGGGAGGGAAGAACCGACGGACCGAGATCGCGAATCGCTCGGGCGGGCCCCCTTCCGCCGGCAGGCCCGCGTCCCGGAGCAGCGCACGGATCCGGAACCGCTGGAGACGGCCCGTGCCGAGGGGCACGTGGTCGAGGCGGTCGGTGAAAACCCCCACCCCCACGCGCGACTTCTGGGCGAGAAATGCCGACGCGATGCCGAAGGCTGCGGCGCGAGAGACGTTCAGGATCCGGTCGTCGCGGGCCGGCCCGAGACCGGAGGGTCGGAGGTCCAGGAGGATCAGCAGATCCCCCGTCCGCTCGAGGTGATAGTCGTTGGCCAGCAAGCGACCGGCTCGGGCGGTCGCCCGCCAATTGATCTGGCGGCGCGAGTCGCTGGGAACCGCCGGGCGGACGGCGAAATACTCGCCGGTGGCTCCGAGCATCCGGGATCGGAGCTCCCCGGGCGACGGAGTGGTGCGCTCGAGTCGAATCCGGTCCAGTCGGTGGATCTCCGGAGGATATCGCTCGATGGAGAGTGGGGCTCCTTCGACCGCGATCGGATGTTCCGCGAGCCCCCAGGCATCGCGCCACAGAAGGCCCGGCACCGGGAACTCTAGGAGGCTGGGGCCCGGGATCCGATACGCCACGGAGAACTCCAGGTGGTGGGCATCTGCCCGGCGCGAGGGCGATCCAACCGGCCGGAGCGATGGCGGCGGCCGAAGGATCGGCACGACCTGGCCCTGCGCGATGGGAACCTCCCAGCGGAACGTACCGGAGACCTCGACGTCGGCGCCCGTACCTCGGACCTCCCACTCGAGGTCGGCGTGCGTACTGGCTCGCGGGAATCCGAACGTGACAATCAAGGGACCCAGGAGTAACGGCGTGGCGACGAGTAAGGGCGTGGGAGTTCGCAGGGCCACGCCGGCGAAGACGAAGGCAGCGCCGAGTGCATAGAGAACGTAGGCCCGGCGGCTCCATCGAAAGCCCGTGGGTGGGGACGGCGGCGGGCTCACGTCGCGCCCTCGATCCGACGGACGCGCTCTTCCACCCAGCGCCGGAACTGGTCGGGTGGTAGCTCGAGGACAGCCCGCTCCTCCGGGAGCGTCAAGGGGGTCCTCCCGGTCGGTGACATGTCCCGCTCCAGCGCCCGGAGGGTGGCGAGAATGCTGGAGCGCCCCATCCTCCCGGCCCGGAAGGACCGGCGCAGCTGCAGCAGTGAGTCGGTCTCGGCGCCGCGGGCCTCCGGTTCGATCTCGATCGCTCGCCGGCCGCTCGCGGCGGACGACGAGCGGCTACGGACCTCCAGCACCCCGACTAGGGCCACGAGCCCAACGGCGGCGGCAGCGGCCGGCACAGCCACGGTCAGGTCGTTGCCAGCTTGGATCGCCGCGCCGGCGGCCACGAGACCGAGTATGAGAACCGCCCAGGTCGCGGCGTTCACGGGGGTACCGCCCTCGGATGGGCAAGGTCCTGGAGGGCTTCGGTCAGGGCGGCCCGGGCTCGTTCCAGGGACGCGGACGTCATCGGATGGGTCGAGTACCGGGCCTCCTCGAAGGTCTCCCGCAGGCTCTCGGCGACTACCGGCCGGAACCTGAGCAGGACAATCGAGGCTCGCTCGATCTCGCGAGGCGTGCGGCTGTCGAGTCGGCCGATCCGCGGGCCCACAACGACCAGGAGCCGGGAGTAGAGCGCGAGAATCGCGGCGCGGGCGTCGGACGGCGCGGCGCCCTCGAGTCGCTGGAGGGTTTCTTCCAGCGCCCTCTGGGCGGCCTGCTCGGGGGTGTCCCGCTCCTCGCCCCGCTGCCGCTGAGCGGCGGCCCGCGCCCGGAACAGCGGGATCGCCGCGACCACCGCCAGGATGGCGATCGCGAACAGTACGGCGTATCCGGCCCAGGAGGGAAGAGTCACTCCGGAGTTGTGGAGGAGGGGAGGCAATGGGCCGGGGGTCCCGTTCGTCGGCGTCCCGGGCGAATTCGGCGCGGTGGTCGAATTCCCGCCACCGAGGATCGGTGCGGCGTGCACCAGATTGAGGACCTCGACGATCAATGCGCCGAGGAGCAACGTGACGAGAATCGTGGCGATGAGTCGCTCCGAGAACACCCCCCGGCTGCCGGCGGTACGAAGCGCCAGGTACAACCATGCGCACAGGCCGGCAACGACAACGACCGCGGCGATCTCCCCGACCTGAACCAGGGTCAAACCGCCGACGACGGGCGCGCCCGGAGCTGCCGTCCCGAACGGACGGGCGAGGAGCGCCGCCGCCGCACCGATCAGCACCGCGATCAGAACGATCCATGCGACGGCCGGGGGCCCCCGGCGAGCGGGCGATGGAGTGGACGCCGTCACCGCTGGGCTAGCGGGTCCGAATCTATGGAGCTTTGCGGCGAAGCTCTCGGCGGCGACGAAGGTGCTTCCGATAGGTGGAGTCGACGATCTCGACCCCGATTCCGTGGCCCTGCGGCACCGCGAGGGTACTGCCGGGCCCCAGCTCGAACGCGGGCTCGACGAGGTCCGGGACGTAGTAGCGGTCGCTGGCCGAAAGGTCGGCGGGGAACGTAAATGGTGGCAGACTCGCTAGGGCCACGTTGTGGGCGCGGCCGATACCGGTCTCGAGCATTCCGCCGATCCAGGCTGGAAGTGACGCCCGAGCGGCTCGGCGCCCGAGCTCCCGGCCGGGTCCGAGGCCGCCTACCCGGCCGGCCTTCACGTTCAGACTCGTGAGCGCCTTCATCCCGAGGGCGGCGTCCAGGGTGGCGAGGTCCCCGATCGATTCGTCGAGGCACACCCGGAACCGGGCGCCGCGGACGAGGCGCGCGTGGCCGGCGAGTGCGTGCTCGGGGAACGGCTGCTCGACCTGCTCGACGCCATACCGGGTCGCCCACCGACGTACCGCGTCGATCGCGGTCACCGGGTAGGCCTGGTTCGCGTCGACCCAGAGGCGCAGGTCGGGAAACTCCCGCCGGAGAGCGGCCACGGGACCCGCATCCCAGCCGGGCCGGACCTTGACCTTGATCCGCCGGTATCCGTCGGTGAGATACTCCCCGACCCGTCGGACGAGGGCCGGCACCGTCGCCTGAATGCCGACGCTCACGCCCACTTCGACTCGGTTCCGGCGTCCCCCGAGCTCCCGGGACAGAGACCGTCGGTGTCGCCGGGCCCAGAGGTCCCAGAGCGCGAGCTCCACCGCGGCTTTCGCCATCGGATTCCCCCGCCACGCGGCCGCGCGCCGGGAGAACTCCTGCGGTGACAGCAACCCTTCTTGCCAGAGGAGCGGTGCCAGGTACGTCTGGATCATCCACCGGGCGGTCGCCACGGACTCCCCGGAGTAGAGCGGATCCCGCGCTGCGACGCACTCTCCGAGCCCGACGTCGCCCTCGGTGGATTCGAGACGCACGATCAACAACCGCCGGCGACGCTCGACACCGAAGCTGGTCTCGAACGGTTCGACGAGCGGCATCTCGAGCTCGTCCAGGGTGAAGCGTCGGAGCGCCGGCATGGGTCTACGTTGCCGGCGTGGGCGGTGGCGCCGAGAGAAGGTAGAAGCTGCGGCGCTCGTGCTCCAGCGTCAGGACGGCGAAGTCATCGACCCGGTACCCGAGATCGAATGCCGCTCGGAACGCATCTCGAACGGCGTGTCGCCAGGTCCGGAGCGCCTTCTCCTCGTGGCTTCGGATCGCCTGCAGGTCGAAGGGAATCTCGAGGTGACCCGTCGGCTTCGACGGCTCGCTGACCGTCGTCGGTACCCGTAGCCCGGTATCGCCGACGGAGGTCTCGATGAGGGGCTGGGAATCCTTCCACCGCGCGAGGTCCTCCTCGGCGGTTGGCAGTCCTCCGGCGAGTCGACCTTCGACCTGGGGGTCGGTGAGCGCCCAGGTCACCCGGAGCCGGTCGCTCTCCAGTCCGCGGTTCAACTCCGAGCCCATGGTTCCGTAGTAGTGCACGTGGTAGGTGTCGGGCCGGGCCCCCAACCGACGAACATTCAGCCGAGCGTTCTTGCTCTGCAGTGGGTCGAACGTCCATCGAATCAGCCCGAGGCCCTGCTTCAGCACCTCCTCGCGCTGGAACACCTTGAGACGGAAGCCGACGTGGTGGTTCTGATACGCCGGCCGCACCGCGTTCATGTGGGAGTAGTGGTAGAGCTGGGTGCCGTCCCAGCCGAGAAAGCCGATCGTGAGCCCGGCGAGGTAGATGTCCGCGAAGGCGCCGAGGACGAGTCCTCCGTTGTCCTGGATCGCCCGCTGAATGGTGCTCGAGGTCGGAGGCTCGTCGACGAGCCCCCATGCCTCCCGCTGGACCTCCTCCGCGTGCCGGAACTCTTCGGGCTTGGTCAGCCGTCGAAAGAGGAAATCGTGCGGGCCGCCCGATGCGCCCGGCGCCGCCATCTGCGGCCGGGACCGAGGCGCGCTACTTAAGCGCCGCCGAATAGGCGATTCCCTATCGCAGGCGGAATTCGGCCCGCTTGTCCAGATACCGCTGCTCGTCCTCGGGCGTCAGGTCCCAGAGCAGCTCCTCGATCTTGTCCAGGTTCCGCAGGAACTCAGCCTTGCTCTTCGTCTTCATCAGGTGCTCGAACCGCTGGCGGGCGAGCAGGTAGCCGCCGAAGAGCACCGCTCCGACGATCGAAACGATCGGCCCGATGATGACGAAGGCGAGGTTGTAGTTCGGCGCGCCGGGCGCCGCAGTGACCGAGTTGATCGCGATGAACGGCTGAACTGTCGAAAGTGGAGTGAAGTCTCCGGCCGCCAGAACGCTCAGGAAGATGCCGGAGGCAAACACGACGATCGAGACCGGAAACCGGTTGCGACGGAGCCAGTCCCGAGCGCGTCGATCCCAGGTTTGCTTCGGGCCGGCGGGCATCGGCGCCCCACGAAGGGGGCATGTTTATCAACCTATGGAAGCCTCTCGCCGCCCCCGATGGACATCTTCCGCGCCAAGGCCCCCTTGCGGATCTCCTTCGCCGGGGGCGGCACCGATGTCTCGCCGTTCCCGGAGGAACGGGGAGGGGCGGTCCTCAACTGCACCATCGACAAATTCGCGTATGCGACGCTGATCACCCGGCCGGGCAAGGGCCGGGTCCGCGTGCAATCGCTGGACTTCGACGTCGCGGCCGAGTACCGGACCCCGCAGGACTTCGTCTACAACGGGGAACTCGACCTGGTGAAGGCCACGCTGAAGCAATTCCATCGGTCCGACAACGACTGGGACGTGTTCCTGCACTCCGACGCTCCGCCCCGAACCGGCCTCGGCAGTTCGTCGACCATGGTCGTCGCACTCGTTTCCCTGTTCGCCCGGTATCTCAAGCTCCCGCTCACGACCTACGAACTGGCGGAAACAGCCTACCGGATCGAGCGGGTCGACCTGGGGGACCCGGGCGGTCGACAGGACCAGTACGCCGCCGCCTTCGGCGGCTTCAACTTCATCGAATTCCTCGGCTCGACGACCGTCGTCAATCCGCTGCGGATCGACCCCGAGATCCTGAACGAGCTCGAGTACCGTCTGATGCTCTGCTACACCGGGATCACGCGGTTCTCGGGGGACATCATCGAGCGGCAAACCCGCTCCTTCCGCGAGCGTCGCCACGACACCGTGGAGGCTTTGGAGGAGACCAAACGCCTCGCGATCAGCATGAAGAAGGAGCTGCTGACCGGGAACCTCGACGAGATGGGGCACCTGCTGCACGAGGGATGGGAAGCGAAGAAGCGGTTCACTACGGGGATCTCGAATCCGAAGATCGACCGGTTCTACGCCCGTGCCCGGGCCGCCGGGGCCCTGGGGGGAAAGCTGACCGGTGCCGGGGGTGGGGGGTATCTTCTGCTGTTCTGCGAGTTCCACCGACGGCAGGAGGTCGCGCGGACGATCGCGGCCTCGGGCGGCCGGGTGGTGGACTTCGCCTTCTCCCCCGGCGGCGCCCAAAGCTGGGCGGTCCGGAGCGATACGGGGGAGACCCGACGCGTGGAACTCCCGCGTCGGCCCCGTCGGCGCTGACCGTTCCGTCGCTCAGCCGAACGCGAGGTTTTATGTAGGGGTACCGGGGGATTTCGTCGCATGTCCGGCTCTGCAGCCCAAGGTACGCCGCCGCCCTACGCGCCTCCGGCGCCGGCCCCTGCCGCCGCGCCTCCGCCGATGTGGGCCCCTGCGGGGGGCTCCTATCTGCCGAATATGCGCCACGACCCCTGGGGCATGATCTCGTTCGCCTCCCGTGCGATCGGGTTCCTGCTGATCTTCATCGCCGCCCTGGTGTTCGTGGCGGCGGTCTCGATTCCCGGGTCCTGCTACACGGCCCCGACCAGCTGCGGGGACACATGGCTGTCGAATCTGGCGACCGCGACCCTCATCGCTCGATTGATCGCGGTGCTCGGCCTGGCCGCTCTCGGATTCGGCGCCGCCGTGAAGCTGCACTACGGGATCCGCCAGACCAGCGCCACGACCGCCGAGGAGGCCCAGATCATCGCCTCCGAGCGCCGGGTCGAGGGTGCGCTGTTCATCGCGAGCGTCGTCCTCCTGATCCTGGTGGCGCTCACGGTCAACGCCTTCCCCGCGTTGCCGACGGGCGGCCTCTAACGCCGTCCCTGCGGAACCCTTTCCTCCCTCCCCCCTCCGGGGGGGAGGCGGTCTCAATCGGATCGCTTGCGCTTGTCACTGGACGACGGTAGCCGCTCGTAGCGGCTCGAGGACGGCGCGCCACCGGGGGCAGGGCCCTTGGGTCGCGGGGGCGCCAGCACCGTGGGTCGGGCGTCCCAGTACAGGTAGGCGGCGCCCAGGATCGCCAACACCGCTCCGGCGACCCCGTACGTCGTTCCGTAGAAACCGCCGAGCGCGGTCAGCCCGTACAGCACCACCTGGAGGAAGAACCCGGCCACCCGTTGCCGGATTACGGACGAGGCAGTCGGCACCGGCAGAAGTCCCCGGAGGCCGGCCGTTACCTGGATGGCGACAAGCGCGAGCGACTGGACGACGGCGAGCACGGAGCCGAGGGCCGTGGTCCGCCCGCCCAGGTACTGCGCGACCGTCCCGATGGTGAGCAGGCCCCCGATTCCCGCCCGGAGCGCCAGAGCGTAGAACGGGCCGGCGGCAGTGAATCCGAAGTAGTGGGACCGCAGCATCACGGTCTGAGCGATTTCGCCCGCCGCCACCAGGAGGACCACGTCCAGGATTGCCGAAACCCATCCTCCGGACGCTACGGCGACCTCGAAGAAGATCCAGACCAGCGCGAGCGGGATGCCGACGAACAGCCCGACGATGTAGGCAACGATGGCTTTGCTCTCGTCGAACCGGGTCTTCGGTACCTGCGGCGTTGCGAAGCGGCCGAGTTCGACGTAGACGAATCCGGCCGACAGGATCACGCCGAGGATGCTGCCGACCTCGAGCCCGACAGCCAGCACGTCAGCTCACTCTTCGGGCGCCGGTGAGGAAGGCGGTATGTCCGAGCATCTCGAACTCCGGGCGGGTTCCCCCGTCCCCCACATGCAGGGGCCGCTCCAGGAGCTCGACACTACGGACCTCCTCGAACCCCAGGGCTCGGAGCGCCCGTACCGTCCGCTCGAGCTGGTTGTAGGTAGGAGTGTATGTCGCCACCGCCCCTCCGACCGCGAGCGCGTTCCGCACCGACTCGAGAGGCGCCCACGGCTCGGGCAGATCCAGCACGACGGAGTCAAGATCCGTCTCGTCGAGTCCCTCGGTCACGATGTCGCGTTCCACAAACCGGACCCGGTCGGAGAGCCCCGCCTGCGTCACGTTCTTCCGGGCCACCTCCAGGAAATCGGGCCGCCGGTCGTAGGAGACGACCGTGCCCGTGAGCCCGACGGCATGGGCCAGTACGACGGTCAGCGCGCCGCTACCGGCACCAGCCTCCGCCACCCGCGCGCCGGGATGGACCTGAGCGAGGAAGAGCAGCTGCTGAGCGTCCTTCGGAGTGATGATCTGCGCCCGGCGCCGGAGCTGGCGCAACAGGTCGGCCAGCGATGGCCGCAGCACGCGGTAGGTCGCGCCGGCCCACTCGACCGTTCCGCCCGGTCGAGCGCCGATCTGGCTCGAAAGGTCGATGACCCCGACACCCTCGACCGACTGAGGCCCCCGAACCAGGGTCACCAGAAACGCGTCCCCCTCTCGGCGCCGGACCAGGACGGGCTCCCCTTCGGCGAGGACGGGCTCAGGGTTCATACGGACCCGACCCCCGGGACCACGGGCGAGTCGTTTCTCTCGTCAGTCCTGGACAAAGCCCGCCTTCCCCAGCCGGGGGTCCAGAGCCGTTTTAGATAGAACGGCTCATGGCCCGCGCACCGCGGGCATAGTGTAGTCTGGTTATCACATAGGCTTGCCAAGCCTATAACTCGGGTTCAAATCCCGGTGCCCGCACTGCCTTTTCGGCCACGACGACCCCGACACGTCCGGGGTAGAGTCGGCGACGGTGGCCGAAGGTTAGCCTGAAGGGTTATCGCGGCGGGAGCGTCCCGAAGGCGGTGGAGCTCGCGACGGACCTTCAGACCTGGTTGGTCGCCGAAGGCGACGCGAGCGTGCAGTACCGGGTACTTCGGGAAGTTTTAGACCGACCCCCCGGAGACCCGGAAGTGGAAGCCGCCCGAGCAGCAATCGGACAGAAGGGATGGGCCGCGAACATCCTCCGCGCCCAGTTGGAAGGCGGGCAGTGGACCACGCCGGGCACGGCCTCCATCGATCTGTACCGCCCGAAGTACATCACCACGAACTGGATGCTCCTGGTGCTCGCCGAGCTCGGACTCACCCGAGAGAATCCTCGCGTCGCCCGGGCCGCCGAGCTGCTGCTCGACCGCTCGGCACAGGCCGATGAGGACAGCCTAGGAGGAGCCCGAAGCCACCTGTGCTTCACGGGGAATACCGTTCGGATGATGGCTCGACTCGGCTACGCGGACGACCCCCGGATCCGACGGGCCATCGAGTGGCTCGTCTCTGCCCAGAAGGCCGACGGAGGCTGGCACTGCTTTCCGGTGGAGACCGGGACTCTGGGCGCCTGGGAGGCGCTCGCGGCTTTCGCGAACCTCCCGGCGACGGCCCGGTCTCCGGGCGTGGAGCGAGCCATCCGGCGCGGCCTCGAGTTCTTCCTGAACCGTGGACTGCTGGAGGAGGAGGGCCAGTCCTATCCGCCGTGGCTCCGGTTGCACTATCCCACTCACTACTACTACGATGCCCTCGTCGGGCTGGACATGGTCACGATGCTGGGAGCTGGGTCGGACTCCCGGATCCGGCCGGCCCTCGACTGGCTGGAGTCGAAACGAAACCCGACGGGTACGTGGAACCTGGATGCCCTGCATCCGGACATTGAGGCGGACCTCTTCTACTGGAACCGCGGCGTGCAGCCACCGTACTTCCCGTTCGGTCTCGAGATCCCGGGCCAACCGAGCCGTTGGATCACTGCCACCGCGCTCGCCGTGCTCCACCGTTCCGGCCGGCTGTGAGCGCGCAGGGAATCGCGAC
>JASHOK010000019.1 GCA_030041175.1 Thermoplasmata archaeon
TCTACCTCCTGTCTCGAGCGCATGAGGTAGGACTCGGGTCGATCTCCCTGGTGCTCATCGCCCCCGACGACGTCCTGCCGTACCTCGACGCGGCGAGTCGTTCGTCGTTCGGAGTCACGCATCGGCTGCACCTTCCACCCTACTCAGTCGAGCAGCTCGAGGTGATCCTCGCGGCCCGGGCCAAGCTCGCTCTGCGCGGCGGGTCGTACAGCCCCGAGGTCCTGGCCCAGGTAGCCCGGACGGCAGCCACCTCCGGAGATGCCCGGTTCGCCCTCGAGGTCCTGTCCAGCGCGGCCCAGGCCGCGGAGGCAGACGGACGGAACGAGGTCAGCCCGGAGGATGTGCGAGCGGCCAAGGGCTCGATCGCGCCCACCCTGACCGAGGAAAAGTTGACCGGGCTTTCGGATACGGCCCTCCTCGTACTGCTCGGACTGGCCCGCACGCTGAAAGGGACGAAGGGCAACGCGACGACCGAGAAGGTCCGACAGGCCTACTCGGTAGTGGCCGAGGAGCACGGTGCCAAGCCGATGAGTCGGGTCACCTTCTGGCGGACCGTCAAAGAGCTGGAGCGCGACGGCCTCATCGACGTCGAGGCCGCGGCGGCCGGCCGATCCGCGCGGCTGGCGATGAACGAACTGCCGGTGAGTACACTGGCCCTGTTGGTCGAAGAACGGGTGCGCCAGAGCCGCTCTCGGAAACGATAAAGGACCTGCCCCGCTCGACGTCCGCTTCCGGCCATGGCGAGTTCGCAGACCGTCGCTCCACGAACCCTGCCCGACTGGATCCGGGTACGGCCTCCCTCCGGCCCGGCCTACCCGGAGGTCCGCTCGCTGCTCGCGGCGCATCGGCTCGGCACTGTGTGCCAGGAGGCCCGTTGCCCGAACCTGCCCGAATGCTGGTCGGCGGGTACGGCCACGCTCATGCTCCTCGGCACCGACTGCACCCGTCGGTGTGCGTTCTGCGCGGTGAACACCCACTGGCCTCGTGGCCAGGTCGACGATACCGAGCCGGCCCGCGTCGCGGACGCGGTTCGCGCCTGGGGACTCCGGTACGTTGTGCTCACCCAGGTTTGCCGGGACGACCTGGATGACGGCGGCGCGGCGGTCCTGGCATCGACGGTCCGCTCCATCCGTTCGCGCTCTCCGGGGACGCTCGTCGAGCTGCTCATCGGCGACCTCGCCGGCCGGGAAGATTCGCTTCGGACCGTGATCGCGAGTGAGCCCGATGTGCTGGCGCACAACCTCGAGACCGTTCGACGGTTGAGTCCCTCCATCCGGGATCACCGGGCCGCGTACGACCAGTCCCTGAGCGTGCTCGACCAGTCGAAGCGCCTCGGGCGACCGGCTCAGGTTACGAAAAGCTCGATCATGCTGGGACTCGGCGAGACCGACGAGGAGCTCCGGGGGGCCTTCCGAGACCTGCGAGCCGCCGGTGTCGATCTGCTGACGCTCGGGCAGTACCTCCGGCCCTCCGCACTGCATACCCCGGTCGTCCGCTATCCGACGCCCGAGGAGTTCGCGACGCTCCGGCAGCTGGCCGTGTCCGAGGGCTTCTCGGGCGTCGAGTCCGGTCCGCTGGTGCGGAGCTCCTACCGGGCCGAGGAGCTTTATCGCAGCGCGGTTGGGGCGCGGAAGGCGTAACGGATGGCGAAGAAGGCACGGAAGAAACTCGAGGAGGCCGCCGAGCCTCCGTTCCAATTTCCCACCTTCGATCTCGGCGGGTTCCTGACCCACGAGTTCGAGATGACCACCGCGACGACGATCGCGCTGATCGTGGCGGTGCTACTCGGGCTGCTATCGTGGGCCCTGGGCGTGGTCGGGCTACCGTGGTTCGTTCCGGTCGTACTGGCGTTCGTGCTCATCGCGGTGGTCCCGATCCTGTTGACGCGCCTCCGCGACGAGACGAAGATCTACACGAAGGGGGACTGGGCCAGTATGTTCCTGATGGAGATCTTCGGCTGGCTCGGTTTCTGGTTCCTTTTCGCCAATCTTCATTGACGGCGCCGGGGGACCGCCCTAGGAGCGGTTCCAGGGCAGCCGCTTGTTGAGCAGCCGGTCCAGGAGTTCCGCGATCTCGGGGGTATCGTCGACGCCATCGAGGGGTCGGGCGGAGACGCCCGTCTTGGAGCTTTCGCGCAGGTCGCGGCCGATCGCGAGGCCGGGCGCTGCCTCGGACAGCAGCGGTTCCAGTCGGATCTCCTCGCGGGCCACGTCGACGGCGAGCTTCCCGTCCGGGCGGATGTAGGGCCCCTGAAGGATGCCGGCCGTACCGGCGGTCCACTTGGCCAGGAAGGCCTCTGAATGGGCGAGACCCGGTGGAGGTCCGTGTTGGACCCGCACGTGCGTGAGCGTACCCGAACTGGTCTCGATGCCGATCCAGAGATCCTTGACCCCCGCCACACTGGAGGTGCCGAGGACCTCGAAACCCAACCGAGATGCCTCCCCTCCAACGCTCCGTTCGGCCTTCCTCAGCTGGGGGTACAGGATGTCGTCGACCAGCGACGGACGGGGGAGCCGTACCACCGCTACGTGGGTACCCCGAGCCTGTACCCGCTCTTTCGCGCCGGCGAGGGAGAGCGGAGATCGGGGCTCCGGGAAGAACGCGGCCAGGGTGGGGCTCCGCAGAAATTCTCGGGCGGCCAGGATGAACCGAGCTAGGCTCTCCGCGGACAGGGCCGTTGCGACATTTCGATGCGGGTCGACCGGATCGTCGAAGATCATCGCCACGTCGTCGGGAACCGCGGGTCGGCTACCGGGAGTCGCGAGACGGACCGGTAGCTGCCACCCCTGGGCCGCGCGCAACAGGGAGTCGAGGTCACCGAAACGAACGATCAGGAGCTCGACGAGGTACCCCGAGAACCCCGCCGTCTTCGCCTCAGAGCCGTAGACGCCGAGCCCGCGCAGGAACTGCTTGGTCAGGCGGACCTCCTCGACCTGCCCCGGCGCCAGATGCTCGGACAGGTACTCTTGGTGGAACGGGGTCCGATCGACCGCGGTCTGGGGCCGGGACGGGTCCTCTACGGCGAACCCCGGCACGGCCTCCACCGTGAATCCTTCGAACCGACCGCGGAGGTAGGGGTGCTCCGCGTAGTGCTTCTCCGGGCTTTCGAGGAGCGCCTCGGCGAGCCGCAGCCCCTCTGCTTCGAGACGCTCCCGCGGCAGGTCCGGAGGGAAGAGCAGGAAGAGGTCGATGTCAAACCGCTCGTGCAGGAACGTACCCCGAGCGGCACTGCCCGCCACCAGCGCTCGACGCAGCGGAATGCCCCGGTGATTGGCCTCGGTAGATGCGCGCCGCACAAGGTGTTCCCGTACCTCTGCGAGCCGACTCAGCAGGCCGGGGTCGGGAGCGATCCGGCGAGCCGCCTCACGCTCCAGCGCGGCGCGTTCAGCGACCCGGGAAGGGTCGGTCGGCGACTCAGGACCCGGCACGCGCGCGGCACCGTTCCTAGGGCTTCAAAGGTTGCGTCGGGACGCGGGTCGGAGCCGGTCGATGGAGAGGTTATCCCCGCCGCTGACCTAGTAGGGTCTGCGACACGGGGCCGGGTCGATGGCGCACGAGTGCACCCTCTATGAGACGCTCCCGGACCGGAAGGTCCGCTGTACGGCCTGTGCGCGATACTGCACGATCCCCGCGGGATCGCATGGTTTCTGCTTCGTGCGGAAGAACGTGGACGGTCGACTGGAGCTGCTGAGCTACGGACGGGCGGCCGCGGTCCAGATCGACCCCGTCGAGAAGAAGCCCCTCTCCCACTTTCATCCGGGCAGTCGGGTCCTCTCGATCGGTACCGTCGGCTGCAATTGGCGCTGCCTGTACTGCCAGAACGCCGAGATCTCTCAGGAGCACGAGGTCCAAGGTCGGCCGTTCTCGCCAACGCAAGCCGCCGATTGGGCCGAGCGCTTTGACTGCCAGGGCTTGACCTTCACCTACAACGAGCCCACGATCTTCCTCGAGTACGCACTGGACGTGATGGCGGTCGGCAAGCAGCGAGGGCTCTTCGCCAACTTCGTCACGAACGGGTACATGACGCACGAAGCCGTGGACGCCCTCGTGGGTCACCTCGACGCCATCAGCGTAGACTTCAAAGGGAGCGGAGAGGAGGGCTTCCTGCGAAAGTACATCACCGCCAAGGGTCCGGCGCCCATCCTCGATACCCTCGTGCGGCTCCGAGAGGGGGGAGTTCACATCGAGGTGACGAACTTGATCGTACCTCAGGTCGGCGACGACCCCGAGGCCTGCCGGAAGCTGGCGCGCTTTGTGTGCGAGAAACTGGGCCCCGAGACGCCCTTCCACCTGCTCCGGTTTCACCCGGATTACAAGATGATGGATCTACCCCCAACTCCGATCCGGACGCTCGAGAAATTGCACGCGATCGCGGTGGAGGAGGGACTCACCTACGCCTACCTGGGCAACGTGTGGGGCCACCCCCTGGAGCACACCTACTGTCCGGGATGCGGATCGGTCGCGGTCGAGCGATACGGATTCACGATCCGCCGCTGGGGATTGGACGCACAGAACCGATGCCGGGTCTGCCACCACTCGATCCCGATGGTGGGCACGCTGCCTAAGGACTACGAGCCAACGTTCGTAACGCCCCTCGCCTAGGTCCCCGGCGGATCTGCCGGAGCCGCCGGCGCGGGGGCGGGCTGGGCCGGACGTCGACGGATCGGAACCAGAGCGACGACCACGATACCGGCGCCGCCGATCACAAGAATGCCGCCGAGAGCGACCTGCGTGGGCTTGAGCTCGACCGACACCCGGAGCCCGGAGGTCATGTTGGAGACGATTCCGACGAGGATCACGCCACCGAGCGGAACGGCGAAGCTCGGGGTGCCGGAGGTACCGTTCTGAACGGAGAGAGCGGCACCCGGACACACCTTGGCCAACGACGGGCCATTGAGGTCGATCGAGTGGCACACGACGACGAGCAACGACACCGGCAGGTTCGAACTCCAATCCACGGCGATCGTCCAGGACCCGGTGATCGAGAGCGGAGCCGTGGCGTTGAACGCCGCGTACGGCCGGTCCGGCGTCAGGACGAGCGACGGTCCGTTCACGAACGGGATGAGGCTGAGCCCCAGGCCCACGGCAACGGCGGCGATTCCGATGACCAGCAGGACCCGATGGACCACGGGCCCGGGAATCCGCGGACGTGTCTTAGGGATATGGGGGTCCGCGAAGGGTCGAGGTCAGTGGACCAGAGGACCCACGACGAACAGGCCGACAAGAAGCAGAGCCGCCACCAGAATCGAGACTGCGGCCAAGACCCGTTCCCGGCCCGCTGCGAAGTCGCGGGCAGCCAGGAGGACCCGGGCGATCGTGACCGCGATCATGATGTAGACTCCGAAGAGGATGAGCGCCGTCGGGTCGAGCACCGCGAGTCCGTGAAGGAACGCTCTGAGTGAGGGAAGGCTGGCGCCGCGGGCCAACAGGGACGCCAGCGATTCCGAGGGGTGCTGGGAGAGGTAGGCGACGAGTCCCACCGACGCCACGAGCAGGAACCCGATGACGCCCGCGCGCAGCAGGAGGGCGATTCGTGCGTATGCCGAAGCGGGAAACGTGGGGTCCTCGGGCAGGGTCGTCGTGACGGTCACAGCTGCACGGCTCCTCGAACGATGGTCTCGACGGCCAAGACCACCAGGACTCCGACGAAGATCCACCGGATGAGTCGGTTCGTCAGGTCCGGCAGGACCCGGCTCCCCCCGAACGAACCGACGGTGGTGCCGATGGCCACGGGCGCGGCTAGGATCGGCGACACCAGTCCCCCCGCGAGCAGTACTCCGATCCCGGCCGTCGCCGTGACGCCGATCATGAAGTTTGACGTGGCGGTCGAGACCTTCATCGGCAGCCGCAGGGAACGGTCGAGTGCCAGGACCTTGAGCACCCCACTCCCAATCCCGAACAGCCCGGAAACAATGCCGGCACCGAACATCACACCCAGTGCGCTCACGGAGTTCTGGCCCCGGTAGCGCACGACCTGACCCTCCCGTCGGTCGACGTACGCGCCTTCCAGTTTCAGGCGCCGGGAGATTCGGTCTCCCGGCCCGAGAGGAGGAACCTCCTCATGTCGCATCGACAGGCTCCCGGGAACCGAGAGAAACAGCACCCCTCCCAGGGCGATCAGGAGGAGGGGCACCAAGTCGGTGTGCACGAGCACCACCGTGGCCGTCGCTCCGACCAGCGCCCCCGGAACCGTTGCCACCTGGAGAAAGTTACCGATCCGCAGGTCCGTCAGGCGGCCCTCGACGTAGGTGGCGCCCGAAGTGGTCGACGTCGCCAGCACGCTGATGGCGCTCGCACCGACGGCGAGGCCGAACGGGATGCCAAGGAACAGCACCATCACAGGCGCGAGCACCACCCCGCCGCCGAGTCCGGCGAGGCTGCCGATGAAGCCGGCCCCGGTGGCAATGAGGATGAGAGCGACCACCAAAACCCAGACGAGCATGCCGATGTCCAGGGCGCACTAGGCCGCCCGACAGATTAGACCGGCCACCGTCGTTGGACGGCGCTTCCCGCGGATTGAAATCCCCCGGTGGCCTGTGGTCGGGCAAGGTGGGACCATGCCGGAGGAAACCGAAGAAATCAGCCGAGGATTGTTCGAGGGCTTCATCGAGGCACTATCGGACAAACACAGCCAGCTCGACCTGCGCCTGCAGGGACTGACGCTCGCCCTGGGAGACAGCCGGTTCGCCGTGCGCGTATCGGGAACCGTTACCGTCGCGATCCACATGCGCGAGCTGACGGACGCGGAGAAGGACGCCCACGCCGCCGCGTCCGTTGCCCGGCTACAGGCCTAGAACAGGCGACGAAGCTTCCACAGCGCCGCCGCGCCGACGCGGACATGCCCGGTCAGGGCGCTTGCGTCCCGGCCGATACCGACCAGCTCGGTCGGACCCTCGACAAGACTGACGTGCCATCCGCCCTTTGCCAACGCCGAAGGGACTCCTCGGACCTCCCAGAGGCGGAGATGCGCTTCGTGCAG
>JASHOK010000020.1 GCA_030041175.1 Thermoplasmata archaeon
GAATCGATCCCGCGAGTTGTGGAGTCACCGGAACCCCCTCTCGCGCCCAGCGGACAGCCGGAGCGAGCAGGTCGGCCATTCGTCGGGTTCCGCGCTCCTCGAAGAGAGGCCAGCTGGCGACCATCCCTGGGACGGTGATCGCCGACAGTGGGCCCTGATCCGGGATGGCGGTGAGACCGGCGGATTCGAAGCGCTCCGGAGTCGCGAGCTCGGCCGCCGGACCGCTCGCATTCAGGGTTTCTACCGCCCCGTCCACTACGACGGCGAAGAGATCCGCCCCGAGGCCGTTGGCCTGGGGTATTACCACGGGGAGGGTAGCGCTCACGGCCAAGGCCGCGTCGTAGGCATTTCCACCCTCCTCGAGGACCTTCCGACCCACCGCGGTGGCGATGGGGTGGGCGGTTGCGACTCCCGTGCGGCGGCGGGGCATCAAGCACCCGAGACGGCCTACCCTACTAAGTATCCGGAGTCGGTTCCGGCGCCGTGCAACAGTCCGCGCTTCGGCGACACTTCCCGGCTTGGATGGTACTCGCGATCGCCGTGGCCGCAGTGCTTGCCTGGAACTCCGCCGGACTGACCCAGCCGACTGCCGGTGCCGTTCTCTCCGTGGAGTTTCGAGACACCCCGCTGCCCTCTGAGACTCGCGCGTCGGCCACTGAGATCCGTTCGGGCCCGGTAGCGGCGGCCGACCCAACGGCAGAATGGACGGAACTCTCACCGACCCTGATGCCGCCTCAGCGCATCGCAGGTGCCATGGTCTGGGATTCAACCGATGGATACGTTCTCCTCTTCGGAGGACAAGAGTACGGGTCGATTCCGAACGTTCTCTACAACGACACCTGGAGCTTCCTCCACGGAGCCTGGACGAACCGGACCGATCCCAGCGACGCACCCCCGGCTCGCGACGACTTCCAGATGGCCGACGACCCCAACGACCACGAGGTGGTCGTCTTCGGGGGCTACTCCCAGAAAGACACCGTCCTCGACGACACGTGGACGTACTCCGGTGGCGTGTGGACCAATATCACGACGACGGCCGGGGCTCCCCCTCCGACCTTCGACGGCACGATGGCCTACGACAACGCCACGGACTCTGTCATCCTCTTCGGTGGAGTGCACACGCCCGGAGGCCCCTACTCCAACGAGACGTGGGCGTTTCACGACAACGTCTGGGACGAGCTGACTCCTCCCGCGGCCCCGGCTCCTCGCAACAACCCGTCGATCACGTACGACCCGGAACTCGGCGATCTGCTCCTCTTCGGGGGCGCCAACAACACCGTTGACTTCAACGACACCTGGGAATTTACCGGCACCAACTGGACCCCGGTCGCACCGGCCTTCTCCCCGGACGAGCGGTGGGGGGCGGGCATCGCCTACGACGCCGCACAGGACGCGGTCGTGCTGTACGGAGGAAGCCCCGCCAATACCTACCCCTTCGATACCTTCACCTACGCCGCCGGAACGTGGACGCTCTACGATACCGCCGAGGCGAGCCCCGGACAAACCCTCGGAGTCGTCCAAATGGCCTACGACTATTCGGACCACTATGCGGTGCTCTTCCAGGACAGCTTCAGTTACGTGAATTCGACCTGGACCCTTTCCTTCACCTCGTCTCCTCCGCCGCCCGCTCTTTCGGTCAGCGCGACCGCGACTCCCACGAGTGGAACGATCCCGTTCGCGGTCGCTTTTACGTCGGAGGTCTCCGGCGGCACGCCGCCCTATACCGTCACCTGGAACTTCGGGGACTCGTCGCCGGCGGTGACCGGGGCCCCCTCGACGGCGGGCAACACCTCGCACACGTACGACTCCGTGGGCAGCTTCAACGCGACCCTGACGGTGGTCGACTCCGCGGACAGTATGGTCGTGCAGAACTGGACGATCGACGCAGTGGCTCCCACCCTCACGTTGTCGATTCAGGCCACTCCGACCACGGTCGTCGTCAACGACACGGTGACCTTCATCGCAACCCCTGGCGGTGGCGTCCCCCCATACACGTACAGCTGGAACTTCGGCGATCAGAGCACCTCGAGCCTTCAGAATCCAACGCATGCGTACACCGCAGTAGGAAGCTACACGGCCGGACTGGTGGTGACTGACCACGAGGGGTCGACGGTCTCCAAGTCCGTGACCATCACCGTCACGGCGAAGTCGTCCGGGGTCAGCTCTCCCTCGTTGAGTCCGTGGATCTACGTGGGCGTCGCAGCTGTCGTTGTCGTCCTCGCGCTCGTCCTGGTGCTCCGCGCGCGGCGCCGGCCCCCTCAGCCGCCGCCCCCGTCTCCCCCCACCGGCCCGGGCGCCGCCGGCCCCCCCTCGTAGTGGGTCCCGCCCCCCCGGGGCCCGCACCCCGTGCGAAATGTTCACGCGGTGAGCACGTTTTGTAGCGCTTTCACAGACTAATCGCTTATAGACCCGGGCCGTTCTCGCCCGGGCCGAGGCTGCGCGTGAGCGACTTTCCGCTGTTCCTGCTGCTGACCGCCGTGATGGGTCTCTCCATCATGCTCTCGCTGCCCATCGTTTACAGTAAGCGGGCGCAGGGGCGTTGGGCGGTCGTCCTCAACGCCGGCGCCATCGGCATCCTCGTCTTTCTGCTGGCGGACATCTTCTCCGACGTGAGTCCGATCCTTTACCCGAACGGGTACGTTGCCACCCCGCTCTACTCCGTGATCTTCGCGGTCGCGTTCCTGGTCGCGTTCGTGGGCCTCTACTTTGTCGATAACCTGCCCCGGACGGCAACGGTCGCGCACAGCGGCCCTCGAACGACAGCCCTCATCATCGCACTGGGCATCGGCCTCCAGAACCTGACCGAGGGCCTGGTCTTCGGCGTCAACTGGACGATCGGGATCGTCGGTATCCTGGCGGTCGTGTTCGTCGGATTCTTCCTACAGAACGTGACCGAGGGCTTCCCGATCGCCTCGCCGTTCCTGGGCTCGGGGCAGCCCAGCCGCCTGTCGATGATGGTGGGCCTGTTCTTGATCGGGGGCCTGCCGACGATCATCGGGGGCGCGATCGGGTACTTCTGGAGCAGCAACACCTTCCTCGTCGCCTTCGATGCGCTCGCGATCGGCGCGATCGCGTACGTTCTCCTGCCGATGCTCCGCGTGGCCTTCCGCCCGCTGGAAACGCCGGAGGCCTCCGCCCGGAGGAACCGGATCGTGTACCTCGGAGTGATGCTCGGCTTCGTGATCGGCTTCGCGGTCAACGCGATCTGACGCCCGCCCCCGGCCTGACGGAAGCGTCCCGCCGGCGCTGGGAGGCGCTGGCACGCCTCCCGAGGGGCTATGTAGCGTTCGGCACTCGGCGCGTCGGCATGAAGGCCGCCGCGACGTCTCCGGTGCTCTGGGTCCAGGTCATGCAGGGCCTGGTCGCCCGGGAATTGGTCGAGAGCTTCGGGCTTCCCGAACGGCAGGCCGCGGCGCTCCTCGGCATCGTGCCCTCTTCGGTCTCCCAGTACCGCTCCGGGAAGCGGCTCGGAACGCAGCTGGGCCGGTACCTCGGCAACGAAGAGGCGCGGCGACTGGCGCGACGCACCGCGCAGCAGCTGATGGAGGCGCCGGCCGGGTCCCCCGCAGTGCTCGAGGCCGCGATCGCCCTGGGAGAGATGGTCGGCGCCGAGCCGGCGAGCCGGTCCGCCGCGTCGACCCCAACTCCGACGGTCCGCCGGGAGGCACCGAAGTGGCTCCGGAACCGGATCGTGGGCGAACAGAATGCCGTGGCCGAATGCATGCGTCTGGCGCAGCGCTCCCGGGACGAGCTCACCCGGGCGCTCTTCCGGCAGATCGCTTCGGACAGCCTGCGACACGCCGAGATCGTGGCCTCGCTCGCGGCCTACCTCGACCGGGGGGTCACCTCGAGCATCCCCACCGGGGTCACCCGGGCCGACATCGAACACCTCATCGCCCGCGAGCACGAGGCGGAAGAAACGAGTGGCGAGGATCTGGGCCCCGAACTGGGAGGCCTCATGCGGATCCTGTGGGACAGCATGGAGTCCGACGAGAAGAAGCACGAACTGCTCCTCCAGAAGCTGCTCGAGGCCGGCCTGCCGGACGGCGCCAAGCCCCGGGGACGGCCGGCCCGTCGGCCAGCGTAGGCGCCGCCCGGCGAAGACCCCTCACCGGACCACGGTGAGCCAGTGGCCGTACTCCTTCGACCGGCCGTGGATCGCGTCGTCGTACCGCTTCTGCAGCCGAGCGGTGATGGGATACTTCCCGGTGCCGATGGGTCGGCCGTCCACCTCGCGGATCGGAGTGATGCCGGCGGCGGTGCCCGTGAACAGCATCTCGTCCGCAGTGAACATCTCCTCCCGGGTGAAGTCGGAGCGGCGGAAGATCAGGCCCTCATCGGCCACGAACTGGATCACGGTGTCCCGGGTGATGCCCCGGAGGATCCCGGAGCTCGCCGGCGGGGTGCTCACGATATCGTTCTTCACCCGGAAGATGTTCTCGCCCGGGCCTTCCGAGACCATCCCCGCAGAGTTGAGCAGGATCGCTTCATCGTACCCGGCCGAGGTCGCTTCCATCTTGGCCAACCCTCCATTCGCGTAGTTGGCGGCGCACTTCGCCTGCGGCGGTAGCGACCGGGAATCCACCCGGACCCAGCTCGAGACGATCGCCCGAACTCCGGCCTGGGCGTTCGATTCCCCGAGGTACGCACCCCAGCTCCACTGGATGATGGCGACCTGCACGGCGCTCCGGGTCGGGTCGAGGCCCATCTCTCCGTACCCCGAGAACGCGATCGGCCGGATGTAGCTGTCCAAGAGTCCGTTGTCCTTCACCAGGTCGCAACACGCCCGGATCAGCTCCTCCCGGGAGTACGGGATCTTCATCCGGTAGATCTTCGCGCTGCTGAGGAAGCGGTCGATGTGCTCCGGCAACCGGAAGATCGCCGGGCCCGCGGCGGTGCCGTGAGAGCGGATCCCCTCGAAGACGGCGTATCCGTAGTGAAGGCCATGGGTTAGCACGTGGACCCGGGCCTGGTCCCAAGGCACGAGGGCTCCGTCCATCCAGACGCTCTTGAGGGGGCGTATCGCGACCATCGCCCCGGGAAGGAACACCGAGCTCAGTAAACTGTCGGGTCAAGCCGGGCTGACGTGGGTCGGCGAGGTTAATCCACCGACACCGGTTCCGGCCGGGCGGCCGATGCGGGCGATGGAGGAGCCCGGGGTTCGCGCGGAAGCCGGGTCGTCCCCGGAGCGCCTTCACAGCGCCAACGCCGCTAGCTTCGGTGACCTTTCCCAGTTCTTCAATGCGTTCCTTCCACGGTTTGTGAGGGACTCACTCGTCGGCGGTGGAGAGGTCTGGGTCACCCGGTCCCCCCAGGGGCCCGACGGACTCCTCCTGTATCATGAGGTGGAACGAACGGCATCGATCTTCACCCGTTCGCGCGCCCGCGCCGACGAGCTGCGTTTCCTGCGGCCTTCCGTAGCGGTCTTCTGCGAGTTCCCGCTGACCCCTTCGATCGAGGTGTACTCGGTCTGGGAGACCCATCCCGCCGAGGTCCCCCTCCGCCACCGGTACCGGCATCCGGTGCGGTCGGTCCGCCCGTCGGACTGGTCGGAGGTGGGTCGGATGCTTCGCGAGACGTACGGTCGGTTCGACCCTCGATGGCTCGCCGTCGCGGCGCTGACGGGGAGCCGGTGCCTGGTCGCCGAGGTGGGCGGGCAGATCGCCGGAGCCGCGTGGATCAGCGTGGTAGGCCACGAGGCCCGACTCTACTCCTTGACGGTCGCGCCCCGGTTCCGGCGGATCGGCGTGGCGACGGACCTGTGGCACGGCCGGATGGAGTGGGCTCGACGCGCTGGTGCGACTCGGGTCATTTCGGAGATCTCCGAGCTGAACGCCGCGTCGATCCAGATCTCGGAGCGGGCCGGGATGCGCCGGATCGGCGCCCTGTACCTGTCGCGGACGCCGAAGGATCCTCAGGTCAGTGGGGCGCCGCAGTTGGGGCAGACCTTGTCGGTGACGTCGATGAGGTTGCCGCAATAGCGGCACTGCACCTTCACCGTCTCCCGGAGGACGACCTGGGGGACCGGCTGGCCGGAAGGGGTGAGATGGACCGGAGGCGCGCCCGGCCCCGGTGCGAAGGGCGGTGGCGGTGGGGCGCCGTATCCGATGTTGCCGGGCGCGGCGTGTTGCGGAAGCCGCGGGGGTGGGCGGGGCCGGCGGCGGGTGGCCAGCCAGGCGACCACGATGATGACCACGACGACCAGGACGACCACGCCGAGGATCACGAGGTCGGTCGTAGACACGCCGGAGGAGGATCCCGTCGAGGGAGCCGAGGTGGGTGTGAGCGCGTACGAGGTCTGCGTCACGCCGAGCTGATCGGTCCAGGTGAAGCCGTCGCCCGAACTGTTGCTGTCGTGCTCGGTGTAGAGGTACCCGACGATGTACCCCGTGCCCACGTCGAAGTAGGCCCTCCAGTTGTACGTGGCGGTGAAGATCCCGTAGACGTCGTCGCGCTGGTAGGAGCCGTTACCTTCTGCGTAGATCGTCTTGACGTAGCTGCCGGGGGAGCGCTCGTACGCGTAGGCGGTCGAGACGACGTTGAACGCGCTGTTGAGCAGGTAGAACTGGGCTCCGACACCGAGAGAGTTGTTCATGTAGAACCAGACGTACGGATTAGTGTACCCGGTCTGGTTGTCGGTTCCCTGGACGTACAGGAACGTGGTCGCGGAGAACGTGAACGCGCCCGACGAGGTCACATGCTCCTGCGAGCCCGTGTTGTTCTCCCAGTGGTCCGTGTTGTCGTAGCTGGCCGACTCGGTGCCGTTGGGCAGCACCCCCGTGACGGAGATTGAGCCGTTGATGAAGGAATTCTCCGTGTAACCCTGGTAGTCTCCGTACCCACCGTTGAGGACGATCGTCTCGTAGTAGGTGAACTGGTCTCCCGCCTGCGGGATGTAGTGGCCGCCCAGGGCGGCTGCGCCGGGAACCAGCAGGATCAGTAGAGAGAGAACCGCCAGGAGAGCCCAGCGGGGCATCATCCTCCGCCGCCCCCGCCGACGCCGCCCCCGACGTGGGCGTGCGCCGGGTGAACGCCTTCGAAGGTGCTGTAGGTCGAGAAGTAGGCCCCGTGCCCGATGAAGACGGGCCCGTAGAAGAACCACATGCCGGGCATGTAGTGGAAGTTCACCGGGGGAGCCGGCACCTGCGTGGCGGTGGCGTCCAGTTTCGACACCTTCTCGGACTGGATGCCGTGGATCATCCGTACCGCGAGGCAGATGAGCTCCGGCTGGCTCATCGGAGGCGTCCGCTTTCCCAGAATGTCGTAGGCCTGCTCCAGCAGCTGGAGTGTCTCATTCGCCTCGAGGACCGGGATCGAGGCGAGGATCGCCGAAGCCACCAGCGGATACTCGAGGTACGTCCCGAGACCCTTGGTCAGGATCCCGAGCTTGGGTCCGAGCCCATCCATGGGGAGGTCGGACACGGTCAGGTAGGCGGACGAGAGCTCGACGTCCTCCGAGGGATGGTAGCCCCAGCCGGCGAACATGTTTCGAATTCCCACGAACTTGCCCTGGAGGTCCTCGATCGGCCGGTTGACGATCGCGAGGAGCGCCGCCGACTCGGGAGAGGCGGTCTGCGCGAGGAACGTGTGCAGGTTGTCCGTAGCGAACGTTCCATCGGCCCGCTGGCCCAGGAGGAGGATCGACGCGACCCCGAGCGACGACTCCTTGGGAACTCCGAACCCTCGCACGGCCTTGTCGAGCTGCTGGAGGAGCGGAAGTGCGGCATCGATGGCCCGAGGGCCCCCGGCCAGTATCTCCGCCGACATCAGCCGGTTCTCGTCGTTGTGCGCGAGGCGGTTGAGCCCGTTGTACGCGTTGATGAACGTGGTGGCGCCCGCTTGCACGTTGTTCTCTCGTTTGGCAAGTCCGATCGAGATCGCCCATAGGTACGCAGGGTCCGAGGCGGACAGGGAGGCGGCGAGGGCTCCAAAGTATTCCGCGCTGACGTTCGCGATGTCGTTCAGCTCCGCGTCGACCTCCTGAGATTGGGCGAGGTACGACGGGAACGGGAGGTCCGATACTCGATACAGGCGTGTGCTCAGGTCCCGGAGCGAGAGCGTGCCGAGGCTGGTCAGGCCGACGTACCCGCCCCCGAACGGCGTGAGCGAATCGAGAAGCGCCTTCCGGCCCATCGTTTCGTCGTAGGCCTTCTCCTCCGCCGCGAGATCCGTATCATCGGCCTGGAGGGCGGCCTGATCCTCGTTTTCTTTCTCAAGATCCGCCGCCTGCTTCTCCTTCCCTTCGAAATGAAACAGGACGGAATGGGTCCGTTCCGTTTCCGACTGGAGCTGGTCCGCGGCCTGGCCACGCAGGGCCTGCTTCTGCTGAATGCTCGAGGCCTCGGCATCTAGGTTCTGGACGTCCTGGACGAGCTGGGCGTATTGGTCGGCGCCGACGATCTGGACGAGATGGAGTTGCTGCAGCGAGCCTAGGTCGGCCGGGGGCAGGGTACTGGTGACGCTCCGCTGGCTGACCTGGCTGAGGAAGTTGTAGGTGTCCTGGCAGGTTGCCATGCTAGCGATCGACCGTCCGAAACCGCGTGACCAGCGAGTCGTCGTGACAGGGGTTCCGGATTAAAAGGTCAAGGTGGGCGCCCGCCGACTCCACGTCGACATAGGGATCGGTTCGGAGGGCCTCGCGGAGAACGGTCTCGAAGTGGCCGGTCCGGCTTTCTCCCCCGCCGAACTGGCGGACCCTTTCCGCCTCGATTTGCTCGTAGGCGAAAGTGAGCTCGTAGAGCGATCGGTGCACCTGGTCATCGATCTTTTCCACCACCTGATGCTTCTCGAGCGCGCGCTCCACGATGCCCTCGAGATCGACGAAGTAGACCGTACCGTCCGGAGCGACGACCGCGTCCTTGTCCAGCCAGACGTCGTCGTAGTCGAAACCGAGGTAGCGGTCCCGGGTCGCCTCGTAGCGGAGGGTCCGGGCGAAGAGTGTCAGCATCGCGACGGTGCTGCGGACGAACGCAATCTCGAAGCGGTGTGCCTTCGCACTGGAGTCGATGCCAAACAAGGTGAACACGTGCCGCGCGGAAGCGCCGACAGTGTTCCTCGAGTGGAAGTAGATTCGAACGTTCGAGGGCACGAGGCGGATTTCCTGGACGAACCGGCCCTGATACTCCCGGTACCACCGAATCGTGCGAATCCGCTCCTCGAGCTCCGGAGGAAACAGGCTCACCTTGACGGTCGGTGCGACCCGGAACCCGGCCAGGCTCGTCAGGTCTGCCCGTTTCGAAACCTGGAGAGCCGTTGTCGCGTGATCGAGCCCCTGCCCCCCATAGGGAGAACCTCTCAGCCAAACCTCGCCGGTGATGATCCGGTCCCCAGGGGTTGTCGGATGCCGTCGCAGCCGGTCGCGAACCGCGGCGTCCCGGCAGAGCTGGGCCGCATATTCCCGGTCCAGCGGTCTCCAGGAGTAGGGGTCGATGGTGGAGCCCACGCCTTTCACCGACAGAAAAAAGTCCGTTCCGTCCAGTGTGGCCGCAGGCATTGGAAGGATCGCGCCCCGGTTGTCGTCCTCGATGAAGGTCTGGATGTCGAGCGGGGGTTCGTCCATCAGGTCCTGCAGCGCGGGGGGCAGGAAGATCCGGTCCCACCGAGAAAGGTCGAAGCGTTCGAAGCGCGGGTTGGAGAGACTCTTAGTGGCATAGGACCCCAACGCCACGGGATGACCGACCGGTCGCATTGTCCTCGGGTCGGAATCCGGAGTGCCCTATAGGAGCCCTCCCACGCCCGCAAGGGGCGCTCCCGGGCTTGGGGCCGCCTCTACGAGGGGGTGGCGGCCATCGGTCGGGGCACGGCGTCGAAGATGGCCGGCGCCCTGCGGGCGGGCGCAAACCGCGTCGCCGGTGGTCGGGGAGCTAGCGTCTCTCGAACGTACTCTTGCTCGAAGATCTCCGTGAGGGCGCGCGGGGTCCCGTCCCGGAACACGCGGTCCGGGTACCACCTCGATCCGAGTTGGACCAGCGTGAGAAGCACTGGTAGCACATCGATCCCCTTCTCGGTCAACGCCCAGCGCGCGTAGTGGCCGGTTCGCTCCACGCGTACGATGAAGGCCTCGCCTTCGAGCTCCTTGAGACGCATCGATAAGATCCGTTTCGTCAATCCCGGAGTCGCCCGGATCATGGCATTGAATCGGTTCGCTCGGTACAGGGCGATGTTCCGGAGGATCAGCAGGGCCCACTTACGGCCCAGTACCCCAAGACTGGCCTCGACGGGGCAGCCCGAGAATTCGACCTTGACCTTGATCGGCTTCACGGGGTGTGCTCGGGGCGACATCGGCGGCCTACTCTCATTCCCCTAGGCCCGTATATGGTATACTATTGATACCAGATTCGGAGCGTCGGATGGGCTCGGAGGCACTTCGGATAACGCCATTACCCCAGAAGGCCCTCTCCACCATACAGCGACCGAAGCTTGCCATACGGATTCGATCGCGAGTCGACCTACAGATTCAGGAGAGAACGGTGCCCCCACCCCCAAACTCCGGTGACCGCCCGCGAGGCGGGTCGCGCACCGCCGGGCGTAAGCGGGCGGGCGGTGCCTCCGGCTCTTCCGGCGGGACGTTGGAGGTTCATCTCGACAGCTGGCTTCGGGAGTTCGGGCCGCGGGGCAGCGAGCAGCTTCAGGCGGGCAGCGTCGCTGAGCTCCTCGACGCGCTCGAAGGGAAGTACCCCCGGCTTCGATTCAAGATTCGGGACGAGACCGGTAGTCTGCGACGGTATGTTCGGATCTTCGTGGACGGCGAGGACGTGAGCGCCACGACGGGAGTGGCCACTCCCCTCGAAGGAGCGCACTCCATCGATATTCTGCATTCCATTGCCGGCGGCTAGGGAGGACAGCGAATGAAGCGGGACAACAAGGTACGGGTGCTGGTGGGGACGAGAAAGGGCGCGTACGTGGTCGAGGGCACGGCCCAGCGACGGAAATGGACAGTCGGGCCGGTGGCTCACGAGGGGAACGAGGTCTACCACGTCGTGGCCGACCCGCGTCATCCCGGAGACCTGTACGCCGCCGTGAACAGCGGGTTCTGGGGACCGATGGTGTACCGCTCCCGGAACTTCGGCAAGAAGTGGGAGGAGATCCCCGCTCCGCTGATGGCCACCAGCAAGAGCCGGACCCCGGCGTTCGACGAGCAGGGAAATCAGAACGATGTCAAGCGGCCCATCGCCAACATCTGGCATATCGAACCCGGTCTCGCGAGCGAGCCGGACGTACTCTATCTGGGCGCCGACCCGCACCTGATTTTCCGGTCCAGCGATCTCGGCAGCAGCTGGGAACCGATCGACGCGATCAACAACCATCCGGATCGGAAGAACTGGGGGCCGGGCGCGGGCGGCGCCTGCCTCCATACGATCCTCATCGACCCTCGCAATGCCGAACGCCTGTACATCGGGATGTCCGCGGTCGGCACGTTCCGGACCGAGGACGGAGGCGGCCACTGGGCTCCAAAGAACAAGGGCGTCGAAACGCCGTTCCTTCCCGAGAAATTTCCGGAAACCGGCCAGTGCGTCCATCACGTCGCGGCGGACTCGGCCGATCCGGATACATTCTACCGGCAGGACCACGGTGGGATGTACGTCTCCCACAACCGGATGGACAGCTGGACGCGGATCGGCAAGCCGCTCGGCGATGACTTCGGCTTCTGCGTCGCCTCCCCGACGAGTTCCCCGGGACGAGCCTACTTCGTTCGCCTGCACGGCCAGGCCCGGACCACCGGCGAGGGCCACTTCCAGGTGTACGAGTGGAACGACCAGCGCAGGGCCTGGCGGAAGCTCCTCTCGCCGAAGGCGTTCCCCGGTGACTACGGTGTGCATCGCGAGGGGATTGCGACCGACACGCTCGACCCGGCCGGAATCTACGTGGGCACGACGACGGGCCAACTGTTCGTCAGCCCGGACGCAGGCAAGAGCTGGCAGCTCATCCCGTACGGTTTCCCCGGCATCCACTCGGTGAGCATCGCAAACCCCGCGGCCACCTGATCCGAACGCCCGCCCCGTGTTCCCCGTCGGAGGGTCCCGATGGCACGTGCTTCGGCAGGTCCTCAGGATTCGTTGGGGGGGGTCGGTCCCGCCCCAGCAGTTAATGGGCAGCTCTTGCCTCCGACCCTCCGAGGCGCCCGCTCACTCGAGGCATGATCGAGTTCGACTCGGTCACGAAGCAATACGCCCTGACCCCCGTCCCGGCCTTGGACGGCGTGAACTTTCGGGTCGCTAGCGGCGAAACCGTTGCCTTGGTCGGCCCGAACGGTGCCGGCAAGACCACCGCCATTCGGATCGCGGTCGGGGTGCTGCTTCCCAGTGGCGGCACCGTCCGGATCGACGGCCACGACATCCTGCGGCAAAAGAAGCCGGCATCGGCAGGGGTGGGATGGGTCAGCGACTCCACCGTGTTCGACCCGCGGATTCGCGCACGGGCCCTCCTGCGGTACTTGAGCGGGTTCTACCCCGCATCCAAGCGACTCTCCCGGGACGGAGCCCAGCAAAAGCTCGACGAGGTCGGGCTCGGGACCTGGGCCGACCGCCGCATCGGAACGTATTCCTACGGCATGCGGAAGCGCCTGGCCCTGGCCGCCGCCGACGTCGGCGAGCCCGCCACGTACGTTTTGGATGAGCCCTTCGAAGGACTAGATCCCGCGGGTCAGGCATTCTTGCGCGACTGGTTGGACGAGCGTGGGGACCGTCAGTGTTCCATCCTCCTCTCCACCCACCGCTTGCCGGAGGTTCAGCGGATCGCGAACCGGGTCGTCGTTCTGAACCTCGGCAAGGTCGTCCGGATCCTGGACCGGGGGGAGTTCGCGGACGCGAAGATTACCACGGTTCGTGTCAGCGGGCCAGGGCTGGACCGGGGCGCTTCCGACTTGCTGGGAACATTGGGCGAGGTCTCGGCCGACGGGTCCGACCTGCTGGTCACCGGTCCGTCCATCGATCCGGCGGAGATAGCCCAGTTGCTCATTTCCCACGGGTATCGGCTGACACTGTTGAGACCCGAACCGAAGACGCTCGAGGAGGCCTACAACAAGACCCTCGGCCCGGCACCATGAGCTCTTGGTGGAACGAGTTCCGGACGTCTTCGCGCTCGTTCGCTCTGGTGATCACCGTGGGCCTCCTTACCGGGTTCGTCCTGTACGGCGCCGTCTCCGGGGTTAACCAGCAGTACGTAGCGGGCCCGGCACTTGGAGGGGTGTATTACTATGCCGAAGGCGAGTATCACTTCGTTCTCTACATCTTCAACACGGCGGGCGACCCGCTGTCCGGCGGGACCGCGTCCGTCGGGCTCGTCTTCGTGGCATCGAACGGCACCTTCCTGGGCGCAGCGATGGCCATCGGGCACCCCGCCGCTGACGGTCGACTCTCTCTCGCGCTGCCGGGTCCGGACGTTTCGGCGTCCCTGTGGCTGAACTACAGCGAGAGCAGCGCGAGCTTCGGGAGCATTTCCACCATCACACCCACCGCGCCGGGGGCGATGCAACCCGTGGGTTTCGAGTTCGGGTTCGTGAACGTAGGCAGCGTGGCACCGGTCGCGGCCCTTGTGGCGATCATCACCGGGCCGAATGGGACTGCACCGGTCGGCTTCGCCGTCACGTACTCCTATAGCTGCTACCAAAATGGGTCCGGCTGCCCGGGCTCACCGACCCTCAATGGCACGGTCACAACGCTCACGAAGACGTTCGGTGTCTACCGGATCACTCTTCCGGCGAAGGTGCCCAAGACCGACTGGCTCACGCTATCCCTCCGTGCGCCCGATGGAACCTCGGTCGCGAGCCAGCAGCTGCGGCCGGAGTCCACCCCCAGCGAGTACGTCGGCTCCCCCACGCCGGCCGTAACCTTTCTCGCGTGGGGGAGCTACCCCTTCGAACTCCTCTGGCCGCTCGTAGGAATCATCGTGGGCTTCGTCGTGCACGGCCGTTCGCGGGTAGGGAGCTTCGTCGACGGCACGTTGGTGCGACCGACGACCCGCGTCGAGATTCTGACCAGTAGATTTGGCGCAGCCGCGGCCTGGGCCGCGCTACCCGCCCTAACCGCCATGGTGACGATTCAGGCGGCGATCACCTACTGGTTCCACTTCGCGTACCCATTTCTCCCGCTACTCTTCGAGGGGCTGGCCATCTGGGCGGCGATCCTCACCTGGGCCGGCCTGAGCATCCTGACCTCGCACCTCGGTCGGTCGACGACCGTGGTCGTCGCCGTGCCGATGATCCTGTTCGTGGTCTTCGCGATCGGATGGCCCGCCTTCGTCGCTCCCTTCCTGAGCCCGCTGGGTCTCTGGTGGCCGCCCGTCTTCTACGTAACGTTGGCCAACCCGGTACAGCTGCCGAATCTCATGGCTTACGCCTCGGCGCCTTCCGCCGCCGAATCCATGCTGGGGCACTGGTACTTCGGTTGGCTGGCCATACTCGACGTGGGGATGGCGTGCCTGGCCTGGACCCTGCTTCCATTCGCTGGGGCCTTGCGGATGTGGACCTGGAGAGACTAGGAGCTCAGCTCCGAGGATATCTGCGTCGGCCGGTCCAGCGAGCGACCCCGGATCAGGTTCCCGCGGTACTCACCCGGTGCTCGGGTTGACCGAGTACGGGCTCGGGCCGGAGCATCAGGAAGCCGAGGGTCTCTACCCACGCTCCCAGGAGGACAAAGACCGCCAGGACCGGAATCGATCCGTAGGGAAGCGTTCGGAACAGGGGAAGTGAAATGGCGAGCGCGAGCCCTCCGAGACTACCGGCACCTGCGAGAACACAGGCCGCGCCCGCCCACCAGAGTCGCGGTCGGAGCAGTACGAGCAGGGCCAGGATCGGCGTCAAGACGATGACAAGACCGAGGGAGACCGGGAAGAAGGGTGAGTAGACGACATAGCCCCCGCAGGGAGGTCCCTCGGGACAGTACCCGGGTCCCACGGTCGCGCCGAGACGCTGGAGCATCAGCGCACCGGCGCTTCCGGCCGCTACGATACCACCCGTGATGGCGGTCCACGCCCCGATCCGTCCGATCCCAGTGAGGTGGACTGACGGCAGCTTCATCACCGCGGCATAGGGTGCAAGAGTACTTACCGAATAGACGCCCGCAGGGGGTTCAGCCTCCTCGGTTCGCCTTCGGCACGCGATGGCTCTGAGTCATGGACGGACCGTGCTGACTCCGAGTATCATCGAGACTAGCCCGGCACAGATCAGTACTCCCGCGAACAGGAACGATGTTGCAAAGTCGGCCATGGGGCACGCGACATGCGGCACGGTCGTCGAACACAGGATTGACCTACGCTCGGCCTCGAAGGCGAGGATAATGAACAGGATCCCGACGGCGGACACCGCCGCTCCGAGGGCAATCCAGAAGCGTGGATGGTTCATCGACCGGCACTCCGCTTCCGGCCCTAAATTCTAGCGAAGGCGGCGGGGGGGCCCGTCGTACGAGCCATCGTGCCTGGCGCGGTCCTGCACGCTGAACTCGGGCGCGCCGCGCAACAAATTATTCTAGGCGACGAGCGGTTTCCCGTACCATGGACCGGCGCCTCACGATCGCCGTGGGGCTGCTCACCGCCGGAGCGCTGGTCGGAGGAGTCGTACTCGTCGTCGCGCTTGTCGAACCCCCTTCCAGCGCTCCGTCGCTCCCACCCTCGGGGTGCGGAGGGGAAGTTGCGCCTATCTTCGCGGGACCGTTCGGGATGATCTTTTACTCCAACTCCACCCGGGGCTCCGGCCACTGGTATAACGCCACCCTGACGGGGGCAAGTTCGGAGTGGCACTTGAGCCAGATCTCGTTCATGGTGGCAGAGCCCAATGGGACGGCGCAGCAGTTCCCCCTGGGGAGCGGGGTCAGCCTCGTCCTGAATGCTTCGGACGCCGTGCAAGCTACCTTCTGGTTCGGCACTGGGTGGACCTATCAGCTCGGAGTCGGACCCGACTCGGTCCCATCGGACCAGGAAATTCTCTCGCTCTTCTATTTCGGAACCACACCCCCGGGCCTGGTGGGGGACTCCTTCACGGCTGTCTACCCGTGCGGCGGGATTGGGACAACGATCGGATAGCCCCCGGATCCTGGCCGCCGGGTCCCGGAGGAGGCTGAACCGACGGGCCCAAGGGGATTCGAACCCCTGATCTTGCGGTTAAGAGCCGCCTGCTCTACCGGGCTGAGCTATGGGCCCACGCCGTCAGGCGCGCCCGATTTCGAGAGAGCCACTTAACTCCTCGCCCGCGGCCGGCCCAGACGTTCGAGCGCGGCTCCCACCATCCAGGGAAACAGCACCGTGATGTCGCCCTCGACGGTCACGTGGTGCGCCGTCGGCTTGACCTTGCCCCAGGAGACGGCCTCCCGCGTCCGGGCTCCCGAAAGACTCCCGTCCCACTCGGGCGCCGACGTGATGTAGAGCGCCACGTCGAGGCCGTCCCGGAACTGGTTCCACCAGATTGTATGGTGCTTGGAGATTCCGCCGCCCAGGAGGATCGCTCCGCTGCGCTTCGCCTCGAAGACGAGGTCCGAGAGGCGCTGCTCGTCCGGGAGCAGGTCCAGCTGGAATTCCTTGTGCATCTGCCAGAACAACCAGAGCTGGGAACCGACCGCTCCGTCGGTGATCCCCGGGACCAGCACGGGGACCTTCTTCTCGAAGGCCGCCCGGGCCAAGCTGCCGCGGCCGGCGCGCGGACCGAGGGCTTCTCCGATCCTCCACACCAGGTCCGCCGTGCTCAGCCGTCGGACTCCCTGCTTCCACAGTCGGTTCAGCAGCCGCTGCATGAACCGCTCGACGATGCCGCCGTAGACCTTCTCCTCGATGACGAGATTGCCGAGACGGTAGAGGCCTTTCTTCCGGAGGACGGCGTCGTCCAGCATCCAGTCGCCGTGGAGATACGGCCCGTACGAGCGAGCGATGTCGTGATCGAGGGTGCCGCAGGTCGTGACCACCGCCTCGACGTGGCCACCGGCGATGAGCTCGTGAAGGACGCCCCGAGTTCCCGTCGCCACGATGTCGGCCGGGAACGAGAGGAACGTCGTCATCTGCGGGTCGCCGAGCATCTCTGTCAGCAGGTCCACGCCCTGGGCGAAGCCCTTCGCCGTGAAGCCCCCGGCCGCGTCGAGCCGACGGGCGAGGGTGTCCAGCGAAGGCCGGTCGTCGATGCGAATGTCCTCGACGCGACGACGGGCCATCTCCTACCCTGACTACAGGTTCAGCTGGAGCCCCAGTCCGAACGAGTGAAAAAGCAGCAGGTAGGCGAGGATATAGCCGACCAGGGCGCCGCCGTTCAGGAAGGGGAGTCCGGCCTGAGGGTTTCCCGAGCTGACCCGCCGCATCAGGACGCCATAGCCGGCGAGGGAGCCGGCGATGGCGGCCAGCGCCGCCCAGAGATTGGCCCCAATACCGAGGACGTGGGGATGCGTGGGGAGCCAGATGAACGCCGAGACCACCAGGGCGCCCGGGATCACGACGTCCCCGAGGCCCATGAACATCGCCTCTCGTTCCTCCACCGGGGTGCCACGCTGGGCCGTGATCGAGGGAGCCTCCGTGTAATCGTAGCCGGCGGAACTCGGCATCACCATCAGGATCGGGAGGCGCATCTCCGTGACGACGTCGGCGAGCCGGACCATGTGCTTCGTCCGGTACACAGCGATCGCGTCGTAGATCGCGAGGGCGATGAGCAGGATGAAGACCGGTAGGATGCCGAAGGAGATCCCGAGGAGCGCGATCAGCGCGCCGGCGGCGAGGAATCCGGCGGCGTCGACGACGTACCACTGGGGCTCGATCCAGAGGGCGAGTAGGATCGTGACCGCGATGCTCGCCGCGAGGGTGGCGGCGGGGTCGAAGTAGAGGCCGGCCTCCGCCGGCGGAAAGAACTGGGTCGCGGGAATCAGGAGCTCGAGCGTGTAGTAGAGGGTCAGGTTGAGCGAGGCCGCGATCGCCACCAGGAGCACGATCCGGAGCGTGGCCACCGCACCCTTGCGTCGGGTGAACCAGAGGATGAGGAGAGGCGCCAGGACGATGGCGACGATGATCGCGATCGGCGCTGCGGGACTGTTCGGGTTCGACGTGGATGCGAGCCCCGCCGACTTGAACGGGAGCGAGAGGGCCAGCGCGACCCCTTGCGCGCCCACATAGAGGGCGAGAAGACCGAGCGAGCGAAGGCCGCGCATGCCCTCGGATCAGGGCTGCACGACCGCGTAGGCGTTGTTGCCCAGCACCTTCGTGATCTTCGCGTTGACCGAGGCCCCGCGGGTCGTCGCACCGGTGACGAACACGACGAAGCCCTCCTTCCGGGCGACGCCGTCGCCCCGCCGTCCGATGTCCTCGATCGTGAGCCGGTAGACCTCCCCAACCACGACCGGCGTCTTCGGCTTCGCCGATTCTACGACGCGCCGGACCGTCACCGGGCGCTGGGCGCCGCAGGCCTCGCAGATGAGGAGGGTGAGCTTCCCTTCCTTGCTGAGATGGGTGTCGGGACGCTTGCACTCGGAGCAAATCACGTACTTGTCCGTGTACTCCCGGATCCGCTGCGCAATCGCATCCTTCGGGATGCGGGACTTGAGCACGCCCCGAGGCAGGTCGAGGACGCCCGGGCAACCGAACTCTCGTGCGAGATACCCAATGATATGCGCCGGTTCCCGGCGCAGGACCGCGGCGATCTCCTGCAGATTCCGGATGACGGTGTTCTTCCCGTCCGTCATGACGTCCGGTTCCGGCACCTGGAATCGGTCCCCCGAGGTCCGGACCTCCGGTAGCTGGGCCCGGGCCCGGTCGAGGAGCTTCTGGTAGGCTTCCATTCTCTCGAATGGAGGCCGAGGGCCGCTCAAAAGCCTATCCCGTTGTCCCAGTCGCCGGGTCGGCGTCCGGTTCCTCGAGCAGCGGCGCGAGCACGGCGCGCAGGTCCTTCCGGGTCACGACATGGGTGGCCCGGCGCCGGATGACCTCATCTTCCGGAAGGAACGCGACGCCGATCCGGCAGTGGTCGAACATCGCCGCGTCGATCTCGGAGTTTCCGACCGCCGCGCAGTCCTCCGGGGCGAGGCCGAACTCCTCCTGAAGGCCGACGACGACCTCTCCCTTGCGTTTGATCGGAACCCGGATGATCCCTTCCTCGGTCAGCCGGCCGCGCCCGTCCAGGACGAATCCGTTCGCCAGCACCCGGCTGATGCCCAGCTCGCGGCCGATCCGCTGCGCGATGACATCGAGGCCGCCGCTGACGATGGCGGTCCGGATGCCGCGGGCATGCAGTTCATCGAACAGCTCGTGGGCACCGGGCATCAGCGGGACGGGGGCCAGGATCGAAACGAGATCGGCCTCGCTGATCTCGGGCCGGTGGCGTCGCCACAGGGCCAGGTCCCGACGCATGAACTCCTGGTCGTCGATCCGGTCCTCGAGAAAGAGGCGCAGGGCCTCGGTATTCTGGTCGCCGAAGAAGTGGTGCACTTCGGCCCACGAACTCGAGACGTCGAGGAGCGTGCCATCCATGTCGAAGGCGACGAACTTAACCGGCATGGCCGAGCGCGATGGCGTCTGCGCGGGCGAGTACGGCCTCGGTGGGTCGGGTCGCCCAAGCGGCGAGGGTCGAGTCCAGCTGCTCGGGCGAGCTGGCGCCGACGAGCGGCGTGGCTCCACGCTGCGCGAGCCAATGGAGGGCGAGCGACGCCATCGGAACCTGCGCGTCCCGGGCCAGTTCGTTCAGGGCCCGGGCGACCGCCTGAACCTCGTCGAGCCGGTCCCGCAGGCCCGTCTCCCGGGCCGGCCCGACGGGAACCGACCCGGTGAGATATCGCCCGGCGAGCAATCCGCGGGCCAGCGGCGTGTAGGCCTCGACGATGATGCGTTCTTTCCGGCAGTACGGCAACACCTCCTCACCGTCCGCGCGCTCGAGGAGGTTGTAGAGGACCTGGTTCACCACGATATCGGTCTCCTTCAGCGCCGAGCGGGCGGCCTGCAACTGCTCGACGGAAAAGTTGCTGACCCCGATGGCACCGATCTTCCCTTCCTTCCAGAGCGTCTCGAGCGCTGCCATCGTATCGGCGATCAGTACGCGCGGGTCCGGAGAGTGGACCAGGTAGAGGTCCACGCTGGAGCGGCCCAGGCGTTGCAGGCTTCCCATCAGCGCCGGCCGGACCTGTGTCGGCCGCAGATGCTCCCAGGAGAGCTTCGTTACGAGCAGGGACTCGTTGGCCACGCCCCCGGCGCGGTAGAGCACGTCTCCCAGGATCCGTTCCGATCGGCCCGCACCGTAGACCTCGGCGGTGTCGAACCATCGAACCCCCCGCTCGATGGCGTGGCCCAGTGTGGCCTTCGTGCGCGCCTCGTCCTCGGGTCGCCAACGGCCCAGCGCCCAGAGGCCCAGACCGATCGGCGGGTGGAGCTTCCCGGTCTTGCCGAGAGGGACACCACCGGCGAGTCCACCGGCGGCGGAGACGGGCGCCGGGGGGGAGCCCCTGGGCCGGGACCGACGGGCGGCAGAGGGTTTCTTCTTCGCGGTCATCCGGCTCCTGCGTGTGCCTCGGCGGCGAGGTGCTCCTCGATGCGTCGCACCCGGTCCGCCAGGTCTCGGGCCTTTTCCTGCGCGGCTTTGAGCACTTCGGGCGGCGCCCGGTGGCGGAAACCGGCATCTCCGAGACGCTGCTCGGTCTTGGCCAGGAGGGCGGCGAGCTTGTCGCGTTCCCGTTCCAAGGCGAGGCGTTCCGCCGGCGACCCGCCGGTCGGAAGCGCCAGAAAGAACTCTCCGTGGGCGGTGACGCTCGGCGCCGACCCGGCGGGCGGCGGCGAACCCGGATCCAGGAAATCCAGGGCGCCGACTCGAGCTTGCTGGAGGACGAGTGCCTTCTGGGATCGGAGCACCTCGGCCGTGGCCTCTCCGGAGGGACGGACCCAGGCCGGCGGAAGCGAGGCCGGCGCCAGGTGGTTCTCGGTTCGGAGGCTCCGGAGAGTCCGAATCGCCCCGTAGACCACTTCCATGGCCACCAGAGCCTCCGGGTCCTCCGGCGCTTCGTCGGCGGCCGGCCAGGCGGCGAGGGCGAGCAGGTCACCCCGATGGGGGATCGCGTGCCAGAGTTCCTCGGTCACGTGCGGCACCAGCGGATGCAGCAGCCGTAGCGTTCGCTCGACGGTGAACAGCAACACCTCGCGGGTTTCGCGCCGGAGGGGTTCCCCGCGTCGGCCGGCGAGCGCCTCCTTGCTGACCTCGACGTAGCGGTCCGCGAGGTCGTACCACAGGAAGGAGTGCAGGAGCCCGGCGGCGCGCGTGATCTCGAAGGCGCGCAGGGCCTGGTCGAACTCCTCGACCGTCCGCCGCCATTTGGCGAGGATCCAGCGGTTTTCCAGCGGGGAGGCCTCGGTGAGACGAGGCGCGCGGTCCGGTGGGTCGGTACCGTCCGGCAGGTGCGTCTGTGCGAAGCGGACGAGGTTCCAGGCCTTCGTGAGAAAGTTGCGCGCGTTGTCCACGGTCGCGGGGCCGAACACCCCGTCCTGGTCCACCGGATTCGGGAAGAGCACGGCAAATCGAAGCGCGTCGGCGCCTCGGTCCCGGATCACGTCCAAGGGATCCGGGGAGTTTCCGAGATGCTTCGAGAGCTTGCGGCCCTGGTCATCTCGCAGGATACCGTGGAAGAACACCGACGCGAAGGGCGGGCGGCCGAGGAAGTAGTAGGAGGCCATCATCATCCGGGCGACCCAGAAGAACATGATGTCGCGGCCGGTCTCGAGCAGGGCCGTCGGGAAGTAGTGGGCCAGGTCCGGTGTCTCGTCGGGCCACCCGAGGGTGGCGAACGGCCAGAGCCACGACGAGAACCAGGTGTCGAGCACGTCCGGGTCCGGTCGGAGCGCCGCGTGCTGGCACTTCTCGCAACGCGTCGGTGCCTCCTCGGCGGCCATCAGATGGTCGCAGGCCGGGCAGTAGTAGACCGGGATCGGGTGTCCCCAGGCCACCTGCCGGGAGATGCACCAGTCCTGCACGTTCTCCATCCAGCGGTAGAAGGTGAGCTCCCAGCGCGGCGGGTGCAGCCGGACCTCTCCCCGACGCACCGCGTCCACGGCGGCCCCCGCCAACGGAGCCATCCGCACGAACCACTGCGTCGAGAGCCTCGGCTCGATGACCGCGCCCGAGCGCTCCGAACGTCCCACCGCGTGCGTGTAGGGAGTCTCGTGGTCGATGCTGCCCTGGTCACGCAGCGCCCGGGTGACGTGCTCTCGCGCCATCTCCCGGTCCTGGCCGCGGAACTCGACCGGAACCCATTCAGAGGCGAGCCGGCCCTCGGCATCGATCACATCCGGTGGCATCGGCAGGCCGGGATGGCGCTGATAGATCTCGAAATCCAGCAGGTCGTGTCGGGGCGTGATCTTGAGAGCGCCGTTGCCGAACGTGGGGTCCACGCCGGGGTCCGCGATCACCGGCACCTCGCGGTCCACGAGCGGGACCCGTACCCGTCGGCCGACGGCTTCCGGGTGTCGGGGGTCGTCCGGGTGGACCGCGACGGCGACGTCGCCAAAGATCGTCTCGGGGCGCACGGTCGCGACGAGGATTCCGCCGGGCGAGCCGTCCGCCCATGGATACCGGACGTAGAGCAGCTGCGCCGGTTCCTCGGCATGCTCCACTTCCAGGTCGGAGACGGCCGTCTGCAGCGCCGGGTCCCAGTTCACGAACCGTTCCCCCCGATAGACCAGGCCCGCGTTGTAGAGCTGTACGAAGGCGCGACGAGTGGCCCGGCCGTAGGCCGGGTCCATCGTGTACCGGTATCGGCTCCAGTCGAGGGAGAAGCCGCCGACCCGAAGCGCGTTCAGGATCCGGCGCTCGTGGTCCTGCTTCCAGGACTCGACCCGAGCGATGACCTGGTCCCGGCTCATGTCGTCGAGTCGGACCCCTTGCTTCGCGAGATGCGCCCGGACCGCTACCTGGGTCGCCAGCCCCGCGTGGTCGATGCCCGGGAGCCAGAGGGTGGGGGTCCCGGCCATCCGGGAACGTCGGATCAGGAGGTCCGTGACGGTGTTGCCAAGGATGTGACCCAGGTGGAGGTCCCCGGTGACATTCGGCGGTGGCAGTGCTACGCTGAACGTGGCTCCGGACGGACGGTCCGGCGCACGGCCCACATCGGCCCGTTCCCACGCTTCCTGCCACCGGCGCTCAAGGGCCGCCGGCTCGAAGCGCGGGGGAAGGGGGGCGGCGGTCAGCCGCGCCCCCTCCCCGGAAGGCCCAGCGCGAAGAACGAGAACAGTACCAGCTCGACGACGGCGAGGCCGCCCATCCAGAGGAACGAGTGCAGCGGAGAGACGCCCGAGTACCAGAGAATGGCGAACACGGTGATCGGCAGTCCCGCGATCGCGATTCCCGGCAACACGACCGTCGTCGCCCACCAGGCACCCGAGGACATGAGCGAGATCGGTACGCCCGAGGCCTGGGCCCTGCGGAACAACAGGCCGATCTCCAGAAACGCGGCGGCGACCAGCCCCGGAAGCTCCGCGATGACGAACGCCGCGAACAGCCAGACGTTCAGCAGGCGAAGTACGGTGAGACTGACCACGATCGCCGAAGCGACGATGTAGATCAGGACGATGAGCGAGGACTTGCCGAACAGCATCGACCGATTCGTGAGCGGCAAAGTCCGGGTGTACGAGTAGCCCATCACCTCGGTCGCGAAGAAGGCCGGACCAAAGAACGTCGCCAGGATCGCCGTCGTGGAGACCGCAGCGGCCGCGAGGTCGAAGGCGCTCCGGGGATGCGGGGCGCCGATGTACGACGACAGCCCGATGACCACGGCGTCAATGAGCGGCAAGAGGACTACGAACGCGTAGCCCGGTGTCCGGGACGCCGTCCGCAGGTCCTTGAGCAGAATCGCCGCCGGCGGTCCGACCGGATGGAGCTGTGCCTCCCGCCGTTCGTCCGGCAGCTGGACCTCGGGCGCCAGCTGGCTCAGGGCCCGAGGCGCCGTCAGCAGCCACCAGCCGACTCCCAGGGCCAGCGCCGAGTACCCCGCAGCTGCCAAGGCCAGAAGAGGGCCGTTGCCTCCCGGCAGGTGGGAGAACGAGGCCAGCCCAGAAAGACCGAGGATCGGCAGCATGCCGAGCGGGAAAGGGAACACCAGGAGGAGATTGCCCAGGGTCGCCGGAGCGATCCGACCCAGGTAGGCCAATCCGCCCATGATCTGGAAACCGAAGGAGACGAAGCCGTAGATCCCGAAGGCCGGCACGGCCCAGAGGAGCAGGTACATCCAACGAAGCACCGACTCCCGGATGCCCCCCCGGGAGCCCTGCACGTGCTGCACGAAGAACCGGCCCGTGCGTAGCGACAGCCCGATCGCAAAGACGACGACGAGCACAACCCCGGGCAGGACGAGCAGTCCCGTCAGCCAGGACTGGAAGGCGATCGCGAGGGCGATCGGCGTCAGGATGAGTGCGGTGAGGGCGGGCGCGTCAAAGAGCCGGAGCAGGATCAGCAGCGCGATCCGGTTGAGCTTTTTCTCGGAGATGGGAAGGGTTTCGAGCACCGGGAGCATCTGCGAGCCCAGGTACGTGGGCAGGCTCTGCAGGCCCACCATCCACAGGAACGAGAGCTCCAGCAGCAGCAGGCCGGCCACTACCGTTCCGTCATAGAGCGGGAGCGGAATGCCGCCCGGGCTGCCGAGCGGTGGGGTGAAGAGACGCTCGACGATGCTCGTGAGCGAGATCATCGACCCTCCGATCAGGAGGACGATGAGCAGGCTGACGAGGAACTTGCTCTGCGCAACGCGTCGGCGTGCCGTTTCGGCGAGTTCTCCGGGGTCCCGCGGCGCTTCGGCGGCCAGGACGTTGCCCTGCCGGAGCGCGTAGACGGCCTGGAAACTCAGCTCTAGATAGGCGACGTCCGCGAGCTGGAGTGCCGTCGGCTGGCTCGTCCCGGCGCGGGGACTATTACGCTCCACCGAGGGCTCGGACGGCCGCGTAGACTCCCTCCTCTTCTCGCGTCAGGCGCAGGAAGATCTCCTCCAGCGTCGCATCACCCTGCGCGGTCTGACTCCGGAGGTTGTCGAGGGTTCCCTCCCCAACCAGCCGCCCGCGGTCCAGGATACCCACCCGGTGACAGAGACGCTCGGCCACTTCCATCGTGTGCGTCGAAAAGAGCACCCCCCGCGGACCCGCCGCAACGTACTGGGTCAGCAGGTCCCGCATCAGGCGAACCGACCGGGGGTCGAGACTGTTCAGGGGCTCGTCCAGCACGAGCAGCGCGGGCTGGTGCAGGAAGGCGCTGATGATCAACACCTTCTGGCGGGTCCCGTTCGACAGGGTCGCGAGCGGTTGGTCGAACTCGCGTTCGATCTGAAAGGCCGTGACGTAGCTCTTGGCCCGCTCGGATACCTGGGCTGAGTCGAGGCCCCGGACGCTGGCGACGAACTCGAGGAACTCGCGGGGCGTCAGAGCATCGTAGAGTAGTGCTGACTCTGGCACGTACCCGACGATCTGTTTCGTGACGACCGGCTCCCGGGCCGGGTCATGTCCGAGTACGGAGATCGACCCCTCCGCCGGTGCCAGGAGCCCGACCACGGCCTTGAGCGTGCTCGACTTCCCGGCTCCGTTGGAGCCGAGGAGACCGTAGATCTCGTGCGGCTGCACCTGGATGGACAGATGGTCGACGGCGGTCAGAGGTCCGTAGCGGACGGTCAGGCTCCGGAGCGAAAGCGGCTGGTCCGGAGCCGGCGGTGCGCTCAGCAGAGCCCTTCCCCCTAGATGCAAGGCGAGCGCACCCTATAAAGTCCGAATCGCCTCTGAAACCTAGGACCATGGACTTTTCGGCCTGGACGAACGCCGCCTTCGCCGCCGTGGCGGTCTTCGGCCTGGTGCTGTTCGGGCTGTCTCTCCTCGCCGTACGTCGGGCACCCTCTCCGCGGATGGGGCTGGTCGCCACCGGATTCCTCGTCGTCGCCCTCCAGGGAATCGTCATCGCGATCCTCCTGTTCACCGGGGGGGCACCCCTCGACCTGCTGCTCTTTCTGTCTGCGATCTTTGAGGTACTGCTCCTCGTCGTCCTGTTCGCGGCGACGCTCGTCCGCTGAGGTACGCCATGGAAGCTCCGCTCGAGCGGTCTGGCACCTGGGCCGAAACGCTCCTGACGTTCATCCAGCGGTATCCGGGAGTCCACCTGCGAGAGATACGACGGCGGTTAGGCATCCCCATCGGCACCTTGGACTACCACCTGTACCGGCTCGGGAAGCAGGGCCTGGTCTCGGTCCGCATGCAAGGCGGGTACAAGGTCTGCTTTCCGGAAACCCTGATCGGCGAGGGCCCGCCGATCCCGGAGCCGGACAAGGTCCTCATCGCGCTCCTTCGGCAACCGGTTCCCCGGGCCATCCTGCTGCAGTTGTACCTGGAGGGGGCGGCCTCCCCCCAGGCCGTGGGAGCGGCGGTCAGCGCCTCCGGGCCGAATCTTTCGTACTTCCTGAAACGGCTCGAAGCGCTCGGCGTCATCGATCGGCAGGGAGCACCCGGCCAGCGACTCGTGCGCTTGCGGGACGCCAAGCGGATCCACGAAATCCTGCTTCGGTACCCCCCACTGCCGGAGACCGCCATCGACCGCTTTGTTCGCTTCTGGTCGGAGCTGCACCCGTGACGGGTTCAACGGCTGTTCGGAAACGCTTATGGCGGGTTTGGCCGCCATCCGGCCCCAGTGGGGGACGCCGGCCGGTCGCCCCGGCAGGCGGCTGAGCAGTGTCGCGGGGGATCGAGACGGCGCCGTGGGTCGTTTCAGCCATCGGGCTGATCGTCCTGTTGTCCGCCGCCGCCGGCCTTTCCGCCGGTGCGCCGGTGCCCGTGACCCTGGCTCTCAGCCCGTCCTCGGATTACGCCGATTTCGGCGGATCGAACGCTCAGATCCTGTTCGGCTCGCCGCTACCCGAGGTCGAGATTCAGTCGACCGTGAATGCCTCGGAGACCGCCACCTTGGCTCTCAGTTACCTGCTCGAACTCGCCCCCAACACTGCCGACCCGGCCCATCCTCGCGTGGTCGCCGTTGCAGCGCCGGAAACGCTGCAGCACTTCAACGGAACCGTATCTCCGGCGCACTCCGACCTCAACCTGATCGCCACCCTCCCCGTCTTCCCGGCGGCCGGCAGCCTCTGGACCAATGGGACTGCGATTACCGCCTCGACCACCGAGTATCAGCAGGCGATCCTCGACGTGAACTACTCGGTCACCACGGGCTCCGGCGGGACGCCGGGGGTCGTGATCTCCTGGTCCGTCTCGGGATGGCCGTGGTCAGCGCCTTCGGGAGACCAGCTCGCTCTGGAGTTCGTCGTGAGCGTGGCCTCGGGGAACGGCTTCAATACCTGCACAGGGGCGGCGACCGGAGCGGCTCCGGCCTCGGCCTGTGCCGCCGGAGCCCTGACCATCGGCGAACCGGTCTGGGGCTCGGCGTTGTCCGCGATCCGAGGGGAGGGGCCGGCCGGACTCGTCGCATGGGTGAGCTGGAGCCCGGACGTCGGCGGGTCGGTCGCTCCGGCGACGCCCGTGACCGCCGGAGCGTTTGCAGAATCCCCGACGACGAGCGCGCTGGTCGTGGAGGCGTTGACGGACGAAGCCTCGGCGGTCTCCGGCTCAACGCTCTTCCTGCTTTCTCCGGGCTCGGTCGGACATGCCCTCGGGCCGCTGGTGGGCGACCTCCCGGTATACGGCAGCGCGTTGATCGTCTCCGGGGCGGCAGTGGGGCTGGGCCTGTTCGTTGCCCGCCGGCGGGACCAGGCAATCGCCCGTGATCTGGCCGAGTAACCGGTCCTACGGCCGGGAGCGGACCGGCGGGAAAAGGATCACGTCCTTGATCGAGGACGTGCCGGTCAGCGCCATGAACGCCCGGTCCACGCCGAAGCCAACGCCCGAGGCCGGCGGCATGCCGTACCGGAGCGCTTCCACGAAATCCCGATCCATCGCGTAGTGTTCCGTGCCCCGGGCGGCGAGCTGCTCCGCGAAGCGTCGCTCCTGGTCGTCGGGGTCGTTGAGCTCGGAATAGGCGTTGGCCAGCTCCACGCCGCGACAATACAGTTCGAAGCGCTCGATCCGGCCGGGCTTCGACCGATGCCGCTTCGCCAACGGGCTCGTGGCGAGCGGGTGGTCGACCACGAAGGTCGGACGGACGAGCGTCGGCTCCACATAATGCTCGAACAGCTTGTCGAGAAACTTCCCGGCGGGAGAGGCGTCGGGAACCGTGGCCCCGGCGGCTCGGGCCAAGTCCCGGAGCTCCTCCCGGCTTCGGTCGGCGATTCCTCGCATCCCGGAGGCGGACTCCAGGGCCTCGACGAAATCGACGACAGCGAACGGCGGCTCGAAGAGTCCGGGGGCCTCGGCGGCGGCGGGCACTCCGGGGAGCAGTTCGGCGACCCGCCGGGCGAGTCGTCCGTACATCGCCTCCATCAGGTGGCGCATGTCCGTGTAGTCGGTGTAGGCCCAGTAGGCCTCGACCATGGTGAACTCGGGCGCGTGCGTCGCGTCGAGGTCCTCGTTCCGGAAGATTCGCCCCAGCTCGTAGACGCGTTCGAATCCACCCACGAGCAGGCGCTTGAGCGGGAGCTCGAGCGAGATCCGGAGCTGCACCTCCTCGTCCAGATAGCCGGACCGAGTGACGAACGGATCGGCGGCCGCCCCTCCCGCGACGGTCCCGAGGACCGGCGTTTCCACTTCGAGGAACTCATGCTCGTCGAAGAAATGCCGGATCTCGCGGACGACCAGCGACCGAGCCCGGAACCGGGCCCGCGTCTCCGGCGAGGCGAGGAGGTCAAGGTACCGCTGCCGAAGCCGGACCTCAGCATCCTTGAGACCGTGGAACTTCTCCGGCGGCGGCGCGATCGCCTTGGCCAGCATCGTGAGCTGTCGCACGAGCAGCGAGGGCTCGCCGCGGCGAGTAACCATGGGGGACCCTTCGGCGCCGACGAGGTCGCCCGGGTCGAGGTCCGCGAGCCAGTCCGAATACGACGGCTCGCCGAGCTCGTCCACGCGCAGGAACAGCTGGAGGGCGCCGGACTGGTCGTCGAGGTCGACGAAGGCGGAACGGCCGTGCTGCCGGAGCGTGCGGATCCGGCCCGCCACGCGGAGGTCCGGACCGGAGGCCGTGGCGCCGGGAGTGAGCGCGGCGCATCGGTCGACGACCACGGAGGTGGCGACGCGGTCGGGGAAGCTCCACGGATACGGTTCGACTCCGCGCATGCGGAGCCGCTCGATCTTTTGCCGCCGCTCCTGGACCAGGTGAGATTCCTCGACGTCGCTCATCGGTTCGGCGGCTGCCGAGGCAGGAGGGCCGTGGGACGAAAACCCTTCCCTCTACGAGGAGGCGGCCTCGAGCGGCAGGAACTCGCTGCCGCCGGGCCGGACCAGCACGAGCTGCTCCGGGGTCGGTCCCGCGCCGCCGGCCGGCTTGGCCTCGTCGTGCAGCAGGAGGAACGTGCCGAAGAAGAATTCCGAAGTGGCGTCTCCGCCGCCGATCCCGTAGCTCACGTAGTCGGAGAAGTAGACGTGGACGTGGCCGGAGTGGTGCTGGCGTAGAGACTTGAGGAAGGGTTGGAACGACTCGGGCCCCTTGCGCGCCAGCTCCTCGATAAGGTCGCGCAGGATCGGGCGCTGGGAGAGTCCCCCCAGGCCGTCGTAGGTGACGTAGAGCGCCGGTCTCGGCTCGAGGGTTACGACACCGGCGCGGAGCACGCCCTCGACCTGCTTGGTGCGCATGGGTCGCGCCGAGAACGGGCGCTCGTTAAGAGGTCTTCGGGCTGAAAAATCGAGGGCCGGGGCCGGCCCGAGCCGGCCCCGGTCGGAAGCAGGTTCGGCCTAGTGCATGTGGCCCAGGCCGCCCATGCCACCCGGGCCGCCCGGGGGAGCGGGGCCGCCAGCGCCGCCCTTCTTCGACGCGATGATGTCGTCGATGCGGAGGATCAGGGTAGCGACCTCGACCGCCGAGCTGAGGGCCTGGCGCTTCACCCGAGCCGGCTCGACGACCTTGAGGTTCGTCATGTCGGTCGCCTTGCCATCGGCCAGGTTGATCCCGATGTTCTTGTTCGCCTGCGGGCCCTCGTGGGCTCCGCGCAGCTCGATGAGAGTGTTGATCGCGTCGTAGCCGCCGTTCTCCGCCAGCGCCCAGGGGATAACCTCGAGCGCCTGCGCGAACGCCTCAACCGCGAGCTGCTCACGGCCGCCGACCGTGGGGGCGTACTTCCGGAGCTTGACGGCGAGGTCGACCTCCGTGGCGCCTCCGCCGGGGCAGACAACCCCGTCTTCGAGTGTGCTCCCGACGACCTTGAGGGCGTCCTGGAGGGCTCGCTCGACCTCCTGGGTCACGTGCTCGGTGCCGCCCCGGATCAGGATCGTGACCGAGCGCGGGTTCTTACAGCCCGTGATGAAGGTCATGTGCTCGTCGCCGACCTTCCGTTGCTCGACACTGGCGGCCTCGCCGAGGTCGCCGGCCGTCAGCTCGCGCACGCCGGTGACGATCTTCGCGCCGGAGGCGCGGGAGAGCTTCTGGAGGTCGGACTCCTTGACCTGCTTGAGGGCGTAGATGCCGGCCTTCGCGAGGTAATGGAGCACGACATCGTCGATGCCCTTCTGGGAGATGACGACGTTCGCGCCCGCGGCCTTGATCGCATCGACCATCTGACGGAAGCTCTGGTCTTCCTGGTCGAGGAAGCTTTGGATCTGGCTCGGCGATTTGATGTTGATCTTGCCCTCGATCTCGGTCTTCTTGATCTCCAGGGAGGAGTTCAGGAGCGCGATCTTCGCGTTCTTGATCTCGGTCGGCATCCGGGGGTGGCCGCGCTCCTTGTCGAGTACGATCCCCTGAATGAGTTCGGTATCCTCGATCGTGCCGCCGTGGCGCTTTTCGAGCTTGATGAGGTCCACGTCGGCGATGTGCTTGCCTCCGCGCTCCTCCGCAACCCGGCGCACAGCTTCAACCGCGATGTCGCCGAGCTTCTCTCGCGCGCCGAACGACCCCTTGGAACCGATCGCGGTCAGCGCGACCTCCCGAAGTCGGGGGGTGTCGTCGTACTGGACCGGGATGCCGATCTCCTGGGTCAGCAACTTGTGCGCCTGCTCAAGCGCGAGGTGGAAGCCGCGGGCGATGACGGTGGGGTGGACCTGCTGCTCGAGCAGGCTCTCCGACCGCTTGAGTAGCTCTCCGGCGAGCACGACGGCGGTCGTCGTCCCGTCTCCACACTGCTGGTCCTGGGTCTTGGCGACCTCGACGAGCATCTTCGCCGCCGGGTGCTCGATGTCCACTTCCTTGAGGATCGTGACTCCGTCGTTCGTGATCGTCACGTCGCCCATCGAATCCACGAGCATCTTGTCCATGCCCCGGGGTCCGAG
>JASHOK010000021.1 GCA_030041175.1 Thermoplasmata archaeon
ACCGACCGGAGTGGGTAACTGCCGAGCGGTTCCCCGACGCCGATCGTCGTGAAGCGGTGACGCCGGCGGAGGTCTGGAAGGTCTTCGATCCGGCCGAGTTTTCCCATGTGTACCTGATGGGCTACGACGCGAAGAAGGACCTGGAGCTGCTGTCGTTGTCGCTCGAGCGGTTCCCCGGCTACATCGGGCTCATCTCGAGCGCTCCGAAACGCAGCCACATGTTCGCGCAGCTGCGACAGCGCGGGGTGACGGCCCACACGCTGGCGCGGGTGCACGCGCCCATTGGTCTTCCGATCCGCGCGGAGAGTCCCGCCGAGATCGCGATCAGCATCGTCGCCGAAATCGTCGAGTCGCAACACCCCGCCGGAAGTCGGCGCCCCTCCGGCGGACGGGAAACGCTCTCCGAACCGGAGCTGACACCGTGACCGCGCAAACGGTCCTGCGAGTCCAGATCAATGGCCACCCGGTGGAGGTGCCGGCGCCGGCCGAGCGGATCCTGCTCGACCTGCTCCGGGAGGACCTCAATCTGACCGGAACGAAGCGAGGCTGCGACCTCGGAACATGCGGCTGCTGCACGGTGCTGATCGACGGCCGCCCAACCTTGTCCTGCCTCACGCTCGCCGCGATGGCGGATGGCCGGGCGGTGACCACAGTCGAGGGCGTTTCCGCGGGCCCGACGCTGCATCCCGTGCAGAAGGCGTTCGTGGAGCACGGTGCAACGCAGTGCGGCTTCTGCACCCCGGGCTTTGTCATGACGGCCGTGGCGCTGCTGCGGGAGCACCCCCACGCCAGTCGGGAACAGGTGATGGACGCGATCTCCGGGAACCTGTGCCGGTGCACCGGCTACACGAAGATCATCGAGGCCATCCTGGCGGCTCGGCCCGGGAGCAGTCACTGAAATGGAGGCCGCCCCGCCGCCGGAACACCGGCTCTTGGGAGGCTCGATCCCGTACGTCGAGGGACCGCTCAAGGTCGCCGGCCGCGCGGAGTACACGGACGACCTGAAGCGTCCCGGCATGCTGGTCGGCAAGCTGCTCCGCGCCCCCTGGCCGCATGCGAAGCTCCTCCGTATCGACGTGTCCAAAGCTCGTGCGATGCCGGGCGTGTACTCGGTCCTGACCGGCGACCGGTATCCCATCCCCTTCGGCGTACTCCCGATTACCAAAGATGAGACCGCCATCGCCGTCGACCGCGCCCGCTACATTGGCGACATTATCGCCGCCGTTGCGGCGCAGGATGAGCTCACGGCGGAACGGGCGCTCGCCGCGATCGACGTCCAGGTAGAGCAGCTCCCCGAGTACACGGACCCCCGGATGGGCCGGACCCGGGTGGAGGCGCCGATCCACGAGAAGGGGCTCAATCACTCGAATATCCAGAAGGAGGTCGTCCAGCACTTTGGCGACGTCGACGAAGCCTTTCGCACCGCGGCGGCGACGGTCCGGGTTCGCGCATCGTTTGCGGGGGTCACTCACGCATTCACGGAGCCCCAGTGTACGATCGCCGAGGCGACGCCGGACGGCCGCCTCACCATCTGGAGCTCGACGCAGGTTCCCCATTACCTGCACCGGTCGCTGTCCGAGGTGCTCGGGCTGCCCATGCACCGGATCCGGGTCATCAAACCCGAGGTCGGCGGCGGTTTCGGAGGAAAATCCGACCCGCTGCCGCACGAGATCGCCTGCGCAGCGCTGGCACTCGAAACCGGCCGACCGGTGAAGATTCTGTTCGACCGCGACGACGTCTTCTATACGAATCATGGGCGGCACCCGACGTTCAACGACGTCCGGATCGCCGCCGATGCCGACGGGCATCTGCTCGGCTACGACATCGAGGCGGTCATCGAGGGCGGCGCCTGGAGCTCCTTCGGAACGGTGACGACGTACTACAACGGCGTCATGGCGATGGGCCCCTACCGATTGCCCAACTTCCGGTACAAGGGGCAGCGGGTGTTCACGAACCGCCCGCCGTCCGGCGCCATGCGGGCGCATGGCGGCACGAACATCCGCTACTCCGTGGAGGTGGGTCTGGACGAACTCGCCGAACAGCTCAAGATCGACCCCTTCGATCTCCGTGTCCGCAACGCTCTGCCGCCGAACTCGACGACGATCAACGAGTTCCGGATCACCTCGACGTCCTTCCTCAAATGCCTCTCCGCCGTTCGAGCACGCAGCGGCTGGGCCGACAAGTGGGGCCGGCTCCCGTACGGCCAGGGCGTGGGTCTCGGCTGCGGCTTCTACATCTCTGGCTCGAACAGCCCGATCCACTTTACGCCGAAGATGCCGCAGTGCACGGTCCATTTGAAGGCCGACATGGACGGAGGGATCACCGTGCACTGCATGCAGGCCGACATCGGACAGGGCTCGAACACCCTGTTGGCCGCGATCGTCGCCGAGGTGGTCGGCGTGGCGCTCGACCGCGTCCACGTCAGTGCCGTGGATTCCGACATCACGCCGGTGGACATCGGGAGCTACTCCAGCCGGGTGACGTTCATGATGGGGAACGCGGCCCGCCGGGCCGCGGAGGGCCTCCGGGACCGCCTGCTGGACGCGACGCACCAGCTCACCGGCTATCCGCGCGACGCCCTGCAGGTCCGTTTCGAACGGTACGAAGTCGATCACCGGCCCGACGTCGGCGTGAGCTACATGGACGCGCTCCACCAGGCGATGCAGGGAACCGGTGCCCTACAGTCGACCGGGTCCTACACCTCACCCCCCGTGGGCGGCACGTTCAAGGGGGCGCGTGCCGGGACCGCTCCGGCCTACTCATTCGCCGCCTACGTCGCCCAGGTGGCGGTGGACGCGGAGACCGGCGTCTACGCCGTCGAGAAGGTTTGGGCCGCCTTCGACTGCGGCCGACCGCTCAATCGGCTGGCGGTGGAAGGACAGATCCATGGCTCGATCCACATGGGCCTGGGGCAGCTGATGGGCGAGTCGATGGACTACCGGGGTCCTCGGCTCATGAATCCCTCTCTCCTGGATTACAAGATCCTGATGCCGCACCAGATGCCCGAGGTCGAGTGCCTCTTGGTCGGCGACGACGACCCGGAGGGTCCCTTCGGGGCCAAGGAGGCCGGGGAGGGTCCGCTCGTCGCGACCCTGCCGGCCGTCGCCAACGCGCTCTACGATGCCGTGGGCGTCCGGTTCTACGATCTGCCGATCACGCCGGATCGCGTGCTGAAGGGCATCGACCGTCGCCAGGCCGATGGACGGGCCTGGAAGGGCCACTGAACTCGGGAGCCGCGGGATGCATCTCGACCCGTTCGAACTCCACCGGCCGGCCACGGTGGACGAAACGCTGGCCCTGGCGCGTGAGCTGGCGCCCGGCTTCGATTACCTCGCCGGCGGCACCGACCTCCTGCCCAACTACAAAATGCACCTCAACGTGCGGCCCCATCTCATTGCCCTCGACCGGGTCTCAGAGCTTCAGGAGTACAGCCTCGACCGGCTCGGCGCGATGGTCCGGCTCGCCGACCTCGACCGGGATCCCCAGATCGCCCGCCACTACCCGGCGCTCGCCGAGGCCGTGCACGGCGTCGCTACGCCCCTGGTGCGGGCCAGCGGCACCGTCGGGGGAAATCTCCTGGTCGAGACCCGGTGCTTCTTCTTCAATCAGAGCTACTTCTGGCGGGCGAGCCTCGGCTTCTGTCTCAAGGCCGACGGCGACCGATGCCACGTGGTGCCGCAGAAGGAAAAGTGCTACGCGACCTTCTCGGGCGACCTGGCGCCCGCACTGATGGTCCTCGGCGCCTCCGTCGAGGTGGCCGGACCCGAGGGCCGCCGCACCTTGCCGATCGAGCAGCTCTATGCGGCCGAAGGCGACGGGATCCAGCGGGTTCATCTGCGGCCGGGCGAGCTGGTCGTAGCCGTCGACCTTCCCCCGGAGGGCCGGCATCTGCACTCCACGTACCGGAAGCTCCGGGCCCGGCCGTCCTACGACTTTCCCGAGCTCGGGGTGGCGGTGTCGCTCCGTCGGGAGGCGGACCGGCTCACGGGCCTCGACGTGGCGGTGGGCGGCCTCGAGACGTATCCCCGTCGTTTTCCGGCGATCACGCAGCCGGAGGTCGGACAAACCCTCGATTCCGAAGGGATCGGTCGCATCGCGCAGGCGATCCAGTCGGCCGTTCGGCCGGTGCACAACACGGCCTACCCGCCCGATTACCGGAAGAGAATGACCGGCGTATTCGTGCGCCGCGCGCTGACCGACCTGTGGGCCGCGCGGGGGGCGTCATGAGCGCGCCCCCGAGCTTCGAGCTCGTCCCCGCGCGGACGCTCCTGCCGCACGAGCAGATCGATGAGGCGGACGTGGAGCGCCTCGCGGCCGACCTCAAGAAACGCGGAATGCTCGAGGAGCCGATCTGGGTCGCCGCTCGCGAACACGTGATCCTGAATGGCCATCACCGGTTCGCGGCCTTGCAGCGACTCGGCGCACGATGGGTTCCCGCATGGGTCGTCGATTACGCAGACCCCGAGATGGAGTTGGCCCGGTGGGGGGCCGGTCCTCCGCTCACGAAACAGGAGGTCATCCAAAGGGCCCGGGCGGGTCAGTTGTTCCCGCCCAAGACCAGCCGCCACATCTGGCACGGGCCGATGCCGAAGGCGCGCCCGACGACGCTCGCGGAGCTTCAGTCCGAAACGCCCGGCCCCGACTTCGGGTCCGTGTCCCGGGACCGGGGCCGTCCCGCCGGCCCCCGGTAAGGCAGCGGCAACTGCCCCTCGGCGAAGCGGCCGAGGACGGAATACAGGGCGACGCGTTCCGCGGTCTGCACCCGATGGCGCAGCGTTTCGGGAGTGTCACCGGGCTCGACCGGCACGCGTTGCTGGGCCAGGATCGGGCCGGCGTCGAGCTCTTCCGTGACGAGATGCACCGTCGCGCCGGTCTCGGACTCTCCGGCGGCCAGCACGGCAGCATGGACCCGGTCGCCGTACATCCCCTTCCCGCCGAACTTCGGGAGCAACGCCGGATGCGTGTTGATGATCCGACCCTCCCACTGGCGGACAAAAATCGGCGGAAGCACGGAGAGAAATCCCGCCAGCAGGACGAGGCTCGTACCGGCCGTGCGCAGCAGCTGGCTCGCTTCTTGCGTCCATCGCTGCGCGTCCTCACCGCGGAGCGGGAGCACGACCGTGGGAAGTCCCCGTCGGCGGGCCTTTTCGATCACCGCGGCCGTCGGACGGTCGGAGAGGACCAGCACGATCCGGATCGGCACGTGGCCCCCGGCCGCCTGTTCGGCCAGCGCCTCCAGCGTCGTGCCCTCTCCCGAGGCGAACACGGCCACGGCCAGCGGCGACGACATCGACGCGGCGGACCGACACCGTCGGCAGTTCTATAGCATGACGCGAAGGCCGAGCTTCTCGGTGAGCTCCTTGTACCGGTTCCGGATCGTGACCTCGGTGACGCCCGCCACCTCGGCGACCTCCCGCTGCGTCCGGCGTTCGCCGCACTGGACCGAGGCGATGTAGATCGCCGCCGCCGCCACACCGGTCGGCCCCCGACCGCTCGTCAACTCCCGCTCGGTCGCGAGCTTGAGAATCTCGTTCGCTCGGGTCTGGACCTCGCCCTTGAGCTTGAGCTCCGAGCAGAAGCGCTGGATGTAGTCCTGAGGACGCGTGGGGAGCAGCTTGAGCTTGAGCTCGCGCGTCATGAACCGGTAGGTACGGCCGATCTCCTTCCGACCGATGCGCGACTTGCTCGCAATCTCGTCCAGGGTACGCGGGACGTTGCACTGTCGGCAACTGCCATAGAGCGAGGCGGCGACGACGCCCTCGATCGACCGGCCACGGATCAGGTTCCGGGAGACCGCCTTCCGGTAGATCATTGCCGCCGTTTCCCGGACGTTGCGCGGCAGCGCCATGCTCGACGCGAGTCGGTCCAGCTCGGCGAGGGCGAACGCGAGATTCCGTTCCGTCGCGTTCGACACACGGATCCGGCGCTGCCACTTCCGCAGGCGGTACAGCTGGGCCCGGTTCCGCGTGGGGATCGACTTGCCGTACGGGTCCCGGTTCTTCCAGCCGATCTCGGTGGAGAGGCCCTTGTCGTGAATCGTCAGAGTCGTCGGTGCCCCCGTCCGCGTCCGTTTTTCGCCCTGCTCGGCGTCGAACGCGCGCCATTCGGGGCCCTGGTCGATCATCCCCTCCTCGAGTACGAGTCCGCACTCGTCGCAGACGAGCTCACCGCGCTCGTAATCCCGGGTGAGGTGCGTCGACCCGCAGTTCGAGCATCGGGTCGGGACGACCACGTCACTGGGTCGGTCGGCCGGCTTGCTGGCGCTCCCCGCGGCGTCCTCAGGCTGGGCCATGCGTTACTCCTTCCTCATGCAGTGTCGCGCCCAACAGGAGCGCGGCCCCGGCGTCCCGGGGCGGCCGGCGTGGTCGCACGGAGAGATACGGCCGGGCGACGGGTCCGAACACGCGGATCACCCGCCCGGTAAAGCGTCCCGACGCGTCGGCCACGTTCGTTCCCTCGGTCGGCACCCACGTCCCGGCCGTGCGCGCCGTCACGTGTCCCGAAGGCGTAATCGCGGTGACCACCCCGACCTCGCGCCCCCGGCTCCCCGTACGACTCGCGCGGCGAGACAAGTGGTATAAACGACTTGCGATGGGTATTAAAGCGTTACGGCGGGGTGCGGCGATTTCGCCGAGAGGTCGGGCTCACCGTGGGCTCCAGGTTGGGGTCCGGCGGGTCGACCGCAGCGACCGGCGGGGTCGCGAGCGCATCGCTGCGTTCCCGGGCCAGACGATCGACCTCGCCCCAGAGCTCCTCGAGCTCCTCCTCGGGGCTCCCGTACCGCCGGTCCTCCGAGAGCGCCGCCCGGACCTGGTTCATCAGCCGGGCAGCGCCTTGGGCGTCGCGAGCCCGATATTTCATCCGGTTCAGCCGCCGGGCCAGGTTCCGGGCCTCGAGCAGGATCTCCTCCTCCTCACGCTGCATCATTTGCGGCGGCACGGCTGGCGCACGGGGAATGCGGGTGACCGCTCGACGAAGGTCGATGAACCGTTGGCCGATGTCGGGAAGCCGGCCCTCACGGAGCGCCTGCAGCAACTGGGCCAGCCGCGCGCCGGCCTCGCGAACATCCTCGCCGCGTTCACGAGCCTCGAAGATGGACTTCGCCAGCTGCTGGGACTCCTGAGTGTAGAACTTGGGCAGCGTGTCGTTCAGCACGACGAGGGCCAGCGAGGCGCTTGCCGCGGCCTTCTCGAGCGAGCCCTCGGCGAGCGGAAGCGTCCGGAGCTGCTGTCTCGCGTTGCCTATTCGAGCATCGACAACCTCCAGATCGACGCCGCTCCGCGCCGCAAGGTCTCGGAGTTCGTCGACTCGGACGAGCAAGGCCTTGAGCCAGCCCCAGTCACGGGCCGTCTTGTCGAGCAACGCCTCGGCCCGGCGAACGGTGGTGATGGCGGCCGCAAGATCGTGCTTCGCGATCTGGCCCCGGACCTCCGCCACGAACGCGGCGGAGTCGTACGGAATGCCCTCGGACGTGAGAGTCTGGCCCCGTTGGACGATCCCGTTGACCCGGGCGACGATGGCCGATGTGGTGCCTGTAGGCCGAGCGGGGGTCACGTGTCTGTCTCCGTGAGGGCCTGGTCGAGCCGGTCCTTAAGGTCGGCGAGTGTCCGTTCGGCCTCATCCATCTTGCGTTCCCGCAAGAGTTCCGTCGCATTCCGGATCTCGACGGCCGCCGCACGGGCGAGTGCGCTGTCGCTCGGGAGCTTCTGGATGCGGGCCGCCAGTTCCCGGGCCTGAGCGACCAGCGTTCGGACCGAGTCCCCTCGGGCCGAGGCGGGTGGCGGAGCCGGCCGCGCAGCATCGGGTCGCGCCGGTGTCGGGACGGCGCTCTCGCGCGTGTCCGGCACGGGAGATGGTTCGGCGGCGGCGGGCATGGGTGCCGGCCGGTCGATCCTCTCCGGACGGCGAGCCGGGAGTCGGTCCGCCGTTCTCGGTGGCACCATGGTCGCCGGCCTCTCGCCGGCGGCCTCCTCCGCCGCCGTCTCGGCGGGAGGCGTTCCGGTCGCCAGCAAGAGTTGACGCAGCTCCGTGGCTCGTTGCGTCGCCTCCACGAGACGGTTGGCCTTGAGGAGCTTGTGCGCTTCCCGGTCAATGTCGGCGGCGCGACGCCGTCCGTCGAAATTCGGCGGCCAGCTGGCCACCTGGGCGGCCAGCCGGTCGAGAAACTCTTCGAGCGCCAACGGGATCGAATCGTGCAGCCGCATGAGCGCCTCCGCCGCTAGCTCGGCGGCGTGGTCCAGCGCCCCGACGTCGAGCGAGGGCTGCGCGAGGATGACCCGGACCTGGCGGAGCGAATCGTCCGGTTCGGAAACGTCGAGTTCCAACAACCGGGCCGATTCCCGCAGGCCCTCGATCTGGCGGAGCAGGCCTTGGAGTCCGCGCCAGTCGCTCTCCATCCGGGACAGGCTCCGGTCGGCGAGATCGATCCGCTGCAGCGCCGCTTCCCGGCGGCCGGCCCGGATGTCGAGACGGACCCGATCGATCTCGGGGCCCAGGTTCACCGAGACGCCTGAGGTGATCATCGCGGCCTGACGTTCTTCGAGCTGCTTCAGTCGGGCGTCGAACTGTTCCTTTAGACGAATGCTGACGCGGCCCTGCGCGTCGCGGAGAAGCACCAGGACCTCGCCGACACGACCTTCGGCCTCCGTGAACGCGGCCTGGGCGAGTTCGCTCGCGATGTCCGCCCCGTCGCCACCGAGGTCCTGCAGTAGCGATACGGCATGGCTCACGTCGCGCGCGATCCGGTTAACGACCTCGACCTGTGGATCCCGGCCGGCCGGGGCGACGACCCGATCCCGGCCTCGAGCCCTGGGCGGCGCCGTCTCGCTCTCGGTCCGGCGCGCGATGATGACGCTGTCCGGCTCCGGGAGCTCCACCATAAGCCGCGCGGCCAGACCGGACATGGCCAACGGGAACCCGCAACTCGTGCAGTGGTCCGCGGTGTCCGGGACCGAAGACTCGCAGACGGCACACTGGCCCGTCATCCGGCGGGAGGGTCCCCCATCAGCCAGAGAGAATGTCGGCAGAGGGCTAAAGGGGCTCGCATGAGGGCCCGAAAGGCGCCGAGCGTTCCCTACCCGCCCGAGAAGGTCGGGATCACTGTGAACCGTCCAGCGCGTTCGAGTGGCAGATCGAGCGGGACCGGCCGCCCATTCTGAAGGACCGCCGCACCCTCGGCGGCCTGCCCAACCGATCGCAGCGCCTGACGGAGCAGAGTCCCCCGAGCCACCTGGAGTGTGAACGTCTCCGACCGCCCGGCCCTAGCCAGCTCCAGGTGGACGGTGAGCGTTTGGGAGGCGCTGAGGGGGAGAGTTTCCGGCGGACGGGAGCGCTCCCGTCGGCCCTTTGAACTCCCGCGATGCATACGCACCACCAGATCTCGAATCTGGCGCCTTGGCCGGGCTAGGCTACCTCAGCACCCGGCCGGGGGAATCCCCCCAATCTATAGCCATTTGTGCCGCCCGCCGGACGACCCGGCCGGCCCTGGGCTTATCGCGCCGCTCGGGGCTCGAGCCGCCGTTTCATTCGAGAGATCGCTTCCACACCCAGCGGATCCACGTTTCCCCGGCGCGCCAAGGCGAGGCTCAGGTAGTCGCCCCATTGTACGGCTCGCAACACTCGTTCCAGGCGGTCGATCCCGTCGAAGCGGAGCGTAGCTGCCGGAACCCGATGGCGGGCGAAGAGCGCCGCCATGTAGTCGAAGCGGGCGCGGACCGAGGCCTCGTCGCCGGAGCTCTCGAGCCG
>JASHOK010000022.1 GCA_030041175.1 Thermoplasmata archaeon
CTGCAAACCCTCCTCGACCGCGTCGAGACGCCGCCTCCGGTGGCCACGAAGGGCGCCGCGAGGGCGAAGGGAATCCTTCAATAACTCTGCACGCGACTCTAGGAGAGATTCTCCATGAGCGCGACGTCGGCACCGGGCGCGGCGAAGAAGAGTGTGATCGCACTGACCGTCGGCTCCAAGGTCCGCGTGCGGTCGGCGAGCAGCGAGAACGAGTCGCTCGTCTCGAACGGTGCGTTCCGGGGCCTCGTCTCCATCGGGGGAGATAGCTCGCTCGCCGTGGAGCTCGACGGGACCGTGCCCGAGGAGAAGGGCCGGATTCGCCTGATCCCGCTCAACGCGCTCCTCGCGCTCGACGTCCTCGAAGCGGCCAAGGCCGAAGAGGAGAAGCGGGTCGATCCGGCGAGTCCCGGATACTTCGGCTGAGCCCCGGCACGCCGGTCAACGGGCTTGGTGGGAGTTTCGCCGCCCCCTTCGCGGCGACGGGCGGATTCGAACCCACGTCTTCGGCTTCGAAGGCCGAAAGGATAGTCCAGACTACCCTACAAGCCCGCGGCCTCTCGGACGCTCGGCCGCCTATAAGGGGGTTCCCGGCGGAGAGCCCTCGAAATCGGTCAGAGGTCGTCGGGAGGTTCTTCCGCCGTGGCCGGCTCCTGGTACGCTTCGAGCGTCGTCTGCGCCAGACTGCCCGGGAACAACGTCGCGAGCGAGGTTTCGAGCAGCTGAATCCGCTGTCGCAGATACGGCGGAACGCCGGTCGTCGCCGCGAGGCGTTGCGAGAGTCCGAGATACTTGCGGACCGACGCTTCGAAGACGGTGGGCTGGAGCGCCCCCTCGCAGGCGGCGCCGCCGGCGAGCCGCGCGGTGCACCGACCGGAGAGGGGAGGCCGCCGGTAGGAGGCTCCGCAGGCCTTGCACCGGAACTTTTGCGTCGCGTAGCTCTTGAGGTTCCCCATGAGATCGGGCAGGAAGTGGGCGTTCAGCACGAGCGAGACCGCTTCGCCAACATCGACGGCGCGGATCTCGGAAGCGACCAGCAGGGACTGCTCCACGATCCGGTCCATGGACGGCGCCTCGCGGTAGGCGGATCGCACGGGGCCGCCGGCGATGTCGGTGGTGTCGTGCGTGAAGCCGTAGCCGCTCAGGGCCCGCTCCGTCCCCACGCGTCCGCTGACGGTCTCGATGAGCGGCTGGACCTCCTTCGCCGTGCCGCCGCGCGCCGCCGCACGATAGAACTCTAGAGGATACCGGAACGCGATGTCCACGTTGTGGGCTTCGCTGTCGACCTCGGTCGCGTTGAGCCGGGTGGTGAGAACCAATGGCTTGTCCATCAACCCCCCACGGCTGCTCGGGAGATACGCCCGGGAGAAGTTCAGGAGCGCGTCGAGAAGCAGCGTGACCGAGTCCTCGTCGCCGTCGCAGTTCCGGCGTTTGGCAGCGTGGAAGACCGGGTGAGCGAAGCAGCCTTCCGCCGACGTGTAGCCGATCAAACGGCCCACGACCGCTCCCGACGTGTGTGGCGCCAGGGCAGTGACAAGCTGTCCGAGGAGGTCCTCCGGCCGATTCGCTCGGTAGAAAGACTCGAGACCGTAGAGGTGCACGAGTTCCTCGTCGAGGAACTGCGCGAGCTGCGTGAGGTACGTCCCGCAGGAGCGCGAAACGATGAGGTCCTGAGGGAGAAGTTCGAGCAGCTGGTCCGGGTCTACGAGTGCGGCCCCCGTGTAGTCGCGGTCGTACCCGAGCGACCGGGCTCGTTCGACGGAAAGCCCCACCTCCCGAGGCCGGAAGTGCGTCAGCGGTAGGTCCGTGAGGTCGAAGCGCGCCGTCCCGTCCTGGTAGACCGACACCCCGTGCGCGGCGCGGAGAATGCCCTTCTCGATCGGTTCCGGTACCTTGCCCGACGAGAGGAGCCCTTTGACCCCCTTCACGTTCGCCGGCGTCCGGCGGAGGTGCAGCTGCTCCACCGCTTGAGCCCATATCGGAGCGACGGCGAGCTCCTGCGTGGTCACTTGACCGGTGGCCTGAGTGTGCGAGCCGCAGCTGCAGCGTGGCCAGACGGTCGACCGGTGACAGGACGGACACTGGCGCACGCCGAGCTGCGTCGGAAGACCCCGACCCTGGCTACGGCGGGCGGCCTCCGGGATCGACCGCTGGGCGCCGCCGGCCTCGCCCACCGGAAACAGGACGTGAACGTTCGGACTCATCTTTCGCTGCCGGGCCTTTTCCGGTCGGCCGACACGGGCACCGATCCGAGAGGGGCCCCGCGGGGCGATCCGGACGCCGGCCAGCCGGCTGACGTAGTGGATCGGGTCGATGTCGACCGGCTCGACCGGGGCCGTACGGATCAGCCGCGGGTCTCCGGGACATAGTCCCAACCCCGCGAGCAGCGCCTGCGAAAGCTCCTCCTCCCCGCGGAGTACCCCGTCGCCCCGACGGGAATGGAGAAACCCGAGACGCACGAGCGCTTCCCGAACCTCGGGGTCGAACGGGATTTCGAGGGCGTTCGCCACCCAGCGCCCCTCTCGCTCGACATAGTCCGAGAGAGCACGGATCTCGCCCGACGTCAGGTCGTGCCAGAAGAGCAGGAAGCGTGGGTGCAGGGGGACGTTCGACGTTCGCGCCGTCTCCACGGCCTCGGCATAGGTTGGGTGATAGGCTCGATCGTTCAACGGCACCCCGGCGGCCCGGAGCTCCTCGAGGTGCCACTCGATCGAGTACGCGCCGGGGGCGAGGGGCCGGTTGTTCTCCAGGAACTCGCCGAACGGCACGAGCAGGCAACCGAGGTCAATGATCCGTCGGATCCTCGGGAGAAGTTCCTCCGCCCGGTCCCGGTCGTGGATCGCCGTCAACGTGCCGTCATCGAGGTCGACGATCGGTCCCTCGACGGTGTCGCACAGCGTCATCGCAGTGGCTTTGCCGGGATACTCCAGCTTGACCTGGGTGCCGACGGCAACGAAGTTCCGGAGCACGACCATCGTCGCGGGGTTGACGGCGCAGGCCGCGAGCCCGGTCGTTCGGGCCCGCCCGTAGATCAGTCGAAAGCCCCCGGGCCGATGCGGGTAGGCGAGCACCGGGCGCCCCCCCACCGCCTCGGACAGATACTTCGGTCCCTGGGAACCGCCATTCTCCTCCGCCGAGGAGTGGCGACCCAGCTCGTCCAGGAACTCCCACCCGTCCAGGCCCAAGCGCTGGACGATCTTGCGGAGCTTCGGCGCCTTCTGACAGAGTCCCTCCGCGATGACAAGGCATGCCCCGCCGCGTACGCCGTTGGTGGGCACCCGCGGGAGATTGCGGAATGCGCTGACCTCGAGCTCGCCCTCGGTAGACTCCCCCGAGATGCAGACCGGTACGTTCTCCACGACCGTCGCGACCTCGTCGGCCGTGGGAACGTACTGCAGATGCTGGGAATGCTTGTAGAGCGGAATCTCCTCCACGTAGCGCTCGACCTCGCCCGGGAGGGGTCGGTACGGCGCCAGACCAAGCTCGCGCCGTGCCACGTCCGCGAGAAGCACGGACATCGCTTGTGCGGTCCCGCCGGCGGCGCGGATCGGGCCGGCGTAGAACAGCTCGATGTAGGCCGAACCGCCTGCCGACCGGAGGTGGACCTCGGCCAGTCCCTCGAGCGGGGCCACCAGAATTCCCTCGGTCAGGATCGCGAGACCCACCCGCAACGCCGCATCCAGCCGGGCCTCGACCGTGGAGCCCCGCCGAGAGTCGCGGACGATGGACCGCACCATCGCGATCGCGACCTCATCGCGTGGAGCGTCCCGGGCGAGGGCACGGATCTCATCGGCCACGCCATGCAGCGGGAGATGCCCCAGGAGCTTCTCAACGCGGGTGGCCATGTCCTGTGCGGGAGGAATCTCCGGAAAATCCTCGGGATCGATGCCGGTCGCCCGAGCCGACCGAGCGACGGAGTACGCAGCCTCGACCGATTGGTCCAGGCCTTCGAAGTACGACGTCACGCCGCGCCGCGAGCTACGCGCCGGACCATAAGGCCTACCCGAAGGCTATCCGCGGTGCCCAGCACCGGCCCCGGCACCGGTCAATTCGGTGCCGCGAGCTCCGACACTGGAATGTAAACGACCGTCGCCTGCGGCGGACCCGAGTAGATGATCTTGATGTAGCAGTTGTTCGGCGGATTCTCGGTACCGGGCGTGGCGAAGCACCAGGCCGGGATTCCGTGATAGTCGTCCGTATCCGGAGCGGTCGAACCGACATCGTGGGGCGCCGTCGTCGAGTGGATGTAGAGCACGATGCTGTCGCCGTCCTGCAGGTAGGTGGCGTTCGGGTCTAGCTGCCAGAAGAATCCCAGTCGGCTGAACGGAATGTCGTAGCCAAACACCTCGGCGGGGTTGTACTTCCCGCACGTCTGGAGGCAGTTGCCCCCCGGCTCTACACAGTTGAAGTTCGCCGCATGGTTGGTCGTGGGGATGTAGAGCATGTTCGGTAGGGTGGACTCGAAGTACACCGTTCCGTTGCAGAAGAAGTAGAACGTGAGATCGGCGACCGGCATGAGGCCGGGGGACTGAGTGGTGAAGATGATGTCCACGGCCGGTTGCTGGGCGCAGGTCGAGGGGTCGTTGACGTTGGAGCAGTCCGTGAGGTCGCCCCAGGTCGGGGCCGTCGTACCGGTGTCGATCGTGTAGTAGATCTCACTGGTCGCCTGCGGCACCGGTGGCTTGAAGGCCGCCAAGATGGAGACCGCAATCACGGTCATCGCTACGAGAAGAATCACGGCGATGACGTTACTGACTCCGCGAGAAACGCGGCGCCGAGAAGTCCGCATGGACACGTATGCCTGACCTTTACAGCGCGGCACCCCCCCTTTAGCCTTGCGCTGCGCCGGACGGCCTCGCGGGCCTGTCGCGCTCGGTTCGCCGACCGGTCGAGGCCCCACGGCGAACAAGGGTCTTTTGGGGACCCACGCGTGGGCCGGTCCGTGCGGGTCATCGTGTTCGGCGCCACCGGCATGGTGGGTAGCGGGGTCCTCCGAGAATGTCTCCTGGCCCCCTCCATCGACGCCGTGCTTTCGGTCGCGCGGTCCTCGACGCGGATTCAGTCCCCCAAGCTGCGGGAACTCCTGCGACCAGATCTAGTGGATCTGTCCCCCGTCGAAGACGAGCTGCGCGGATTCGATGCCGCATTCTTCTGCCTCGGGGTCTCCTCCGTCGGCAAGACCGAGGCGGAGTATCGTCGGATCACGTACGACCTCACGACCCGGGTTGCCGAGACGCTGGCTCGTCTGAACCCGACGATGACCTTCGTCTACGTTTCCGGAGCGGGCACGGACAGTACCGAGCGCGGACGGACGATGTGGGCCCGCGTGAAGGGGCAGACCGAGAACGCGCTCCTACGTATGCCCTTCAAGGCGGCGTTCATGTTCCGCCCTGGAATCATCCAGCCGAGACATGGCATTCGTTCTCGGAACCTGGGCTTCCGCGTCGGATATGTTGTCCTGTTCCCCGTCGTCCTTCTCCTCAAAGCCGTCGTCCCGCAGTCGGTCACAACGACGGACCGGGTCGGCGCGGCCATGATCCATGTGGCTCGGGTGGGCTGGCCCACTCCGACGCTCAAGTCGGCGGAGATCAATCAGGCCGCGAGGCTGGAGGCTGCCGGGGCCCACTAACCCGAGGCGTGGCACCCGAGCACCGATCCGAGTCCCTGGCTGCGGCCGCTTCTGCCCGATGGTTGCTTCGACGCGGAACGTCGCTCGACGATTCGCCGGGCGCATCGAGCACTACCGACGAAAACTGCGACTGACGCGAATTGCCGTACCGATAAAGACCAACGTTTAAGTAGCAAATCTCGGGATTCTCCGCCGAGCGTATGACGCTCGTCCGACAAACGCAACGGAGAATCAAACCATGAAATCGATCATCCAGGAAGCGATCGCGAAGCACCAGGAAAGCCAGCAGCTCGCGGAGCAGAAGCCGGACGCGGCGCCTTCGTACGCCAACGCCGACGACGCGGAGCTCGCGAAGCTGGCCGAGACGCTGAAGGTCAACATCCGCATCATCGGATGTGGTGGCGGCGGTTCGAACACGATCAACCGCTGTGTCGAGGAGGGCATCCAGGGCGCGGAGATGTGCGCCATCAATACGGACGCCAAGCACCTCCTGACCATTCACTCCCCACGAAAGATCCTCATCGGCCGCCGGGCCACGAAGGGCCTCGGCGCGGGCGCCCGTCCCGAGATCGGTGAGGAGGCGGCCCGGGAGAACGAGGAGGAGATCCGTAACTTCCTCTCCGGGGCCCACATCGTGTTCGTTACCGCTGGCATGGGCGGTGGAACGGGCACGGGATCGGCCCACCTCGTCGCGCGGATCAGCAAGGAAGCGGGCGCGCTGACGATGGGCGTCGTGACGATTCCGTTCGCGGCGGAGGGCGCGGTGCGCCTCGAAGCCGCGAAGGACGGCCTCGAGCGCCTCCGCCGGGTCTGCGATACTACCATCGTCATCCAGAACGACAAGCTCCTCGAGCTCGTCCCCCGGATGCCTCTGGATGCGGCGTTCAAGCTGGCGGATGCGGTCCTGATGACGGCCATCAAGGGCATCACCGAGATCGTGACCAAGCCGGGTCTGGTGAACCTGGACTACGCCGACATCATGACGGTCATGAAGGACGGCGGCGTCGCGCTGATCGGTCTCGGCGAGAGCGAGAGTGCGACGGACCGGGTGACCGAGTCGGTCACTCAGGCGCTGACCTCTCCCCTGCTCGGGAACGTCGAGCTGAAGGACGCGACCGGCGCGCTCGTGCGCGTGGTCGGCGGTCCGACCATGACGGTCTCCGAAGCCGAGAAGGCGGCGGCGCTCGTCGGTGCCAAGATCTCGAAGCGGGCCCGGATCATCTGGGGCTGCTCCGTCGAGAACTCCCCCGAGATGGAGAACACCATCAAGGTGCTCCTCATCATCACTGGAGTAAAGGCCGCGAATCTCTTGGGCTCGCGCGGAGGCTACGCCGCCGGTGAGTCTGAAGAGGTCATCGACTTCGTACGGTAACTCTCTTCTCCGCCCCCGCTACCTCGGGATCGAGGTGGCGGGGGACCCCCTCTTTTCTCCGAAGCGACTTGGACACTGGCTCGCCGACCGCCTGGGGAGTCCCGAGGCGGCCGCGATGGTTCGGGTCATACGGGTCGAGGGGCGCCGGGCGGTGGTGAGCCTGCCGCATACTTGGGTCGCTCGGGCCCGAGCCGAATGGAGCGGCCGATGGACGACCGCTGATGGAGCAGCGCTGGCTGTCCGGACCGCCCGAACCTGGGGCACGCTTGTGGGAGCGAAGCGATGGCTACGGCCCCGTCCGGCGTCCGGCGAGGTCGGGGCTCTTAAATACGGGCGCCGGCCGTAAATTACCGGGCCGTCCGGTCCCCTTATGCGTCGTGGTTGGAGACTGCTCCGTCAACATGGGCGTCGCGGTCGCTCGGCGCAGGTCAGCGCCGTGGCCACCCTGCTGGCGTTGATGCTGTTCGTTTCGTTTCTCGCGACGTTCGTGTTCGGTGAGCTGCCCTCCCAGATGGCCACCCAGGAGTTTCTGCACCAGTCCCAGGTCGAGGACCAGCTCGGTCGGCTCCAAGGGTCGATCCTCGGGGCCGCCAACGCTCTCAACGGAAACGGTTCGAGCTACCTCTCGAACCCGGTCACGCTCAACTCCGGCGGGGTGCCGCCGTTCGGCACGCCGTCCACGGGCAGCGTGCTCATCGAGCCGACCTACGTCGGTGCCACGGCTGCCTTCGGGATCTCGAACGTTACTGCCGCGAACGTGGGCTGGAACCACGGCTCGAGCTGTTTCTCCACCGGGAGCGGGACCTGCACGACGGGTACGGGGACCGAAGTCTACAATTTCTCCGGGAACCGGAGCACCGTGAGCCCGACGGTCGCGGGCTGCGCCGCGGCGGGTTGCTCCGTAGTCTACAACGTGACGGGGAGCTCCAACACCCTGAGCCTGACGCTGTCGGGAGCGAACGTCGGTAACATCCTCTTCCAGGTCTCGGGCAACTGGGACAACCTGACGTTGACGGACGCGGGAACCTGCAACATCCATCAGAGCGTCACCGTGATCTTCTCCGGCAACAACGACAGCTACACACTATCGGTCTCCGGATGCACGACCGGGGCCGGGGCCAATCTCAACACCACCTTCGTGGGCTCCTCCGGCACGCTCTGTCCGTACGGCAACGCCGCGACCTCGAACACCTGGAAGGGAGCGACCTGGGGCTCCTCGACCAAGATCTACCAGAACCTGACCTGGCAGAACGCGTTCGGCATCACCTCCCCGCCGAACTCCATCTCGGTCAACGGCGGGCACAATCAGCTCACCTTCGCGAATCAGAGCGGCTACTTCCAGTGTCTCTTCACCAACGCGAAGACCAGCGGGCCGTACACGTTGCACTTCCTGTCCGGCGTACGGGTCATGCTCAACAACCGGTATACCCCGGCCTCGAGCGTGGCCTACGATCAGGGCGCCGTGATTCTCGGCGAAAACAACGGGGGCTCCGTCATGGTCAGTCCTCCGCAGGCATCGTATGTGCAGGAGCCGTTCGGCGTGGCCTACTCGCTCACGCTCGTGAGTCTCGTGCAGTCTAGCGGCGCCGCCTCCGGGTTAGGCACGGTCGCGGTGGTCTCGAGCATCCTGTCCGAGACAACGTACAACATCATTGACGGACGCCACGGCAACAGCTACCTGCCGTACATCTACCTCAACTTCACCACGGCATTCCCACAGGCCTGGGCGACGTACTTCTCCCACCAGAGCCCCATCGCCCCCGACGGTGCCACGTGCATCCCCGGACCGGGAGGCACCGCGGCGAACTGCCTCACGCCCCTGAACGGCGGTCTCTCCACGATCTCGGTCCCGATTAACGCGAGCGAGTTCACGCTGAACATCATCGTCGCCCAGGTCAGTATCGGCTAACCGGCCCTCGCCGCGCGACACCCTTATGGCACCCGTTTCCTCCCCGTAGGGGAGCGAATCGGTGCCAACCGAGATCGACAGTCTCGTCCGGGTCCGACGAGCTCTACTGAGCGTCTCCGACCCCCGGGGATTGGCCTCACTGGCTCGGGTTCTGCGTCAGTTCGACGTCGAGCTGGTGGCGACCGAGGGAACGCGTCGGCATCTCACGGCGGAGTCGATCCCGAGCCGAGCGGCCGAGGAGCTGACCGGCATCGGGACCTGGTTCGGCGGACGCCTCAAGACCCTCCATCCGGGACTGCTCGGAGGGATCCTGGCCCCCCGAACTCCCGCCGGCGACCGTGAGCTCGAGGAGCGGCACCTGCTTCCGATCGACCTGGTGGCGGTCAATTTCTACCCGTTCGCGCGCCGGGTCCGTCCGGAGTCGCCCGCCGCCGAGATCGCGGAGAACATCGACGTCGGCGGCGTGAGCCTCGTCCGGGCGGCGGCCAAGAACTTCGAGTCGGTGGTCGTGGCGAGCGACCCGGACGACTATCCGGCCCTGGAGGAGGAGGTGGCCAGGGAGCACGGAAGCGTATCGGCGGCAACCCGACGCTCGCTGGCTGCCCGAACCTTCCTCCGCACGGAGCGGTATGACCGGCTGATCGGGGCAGCGCTCCGAGGACCGGGCACCGCCGGCGGTTCCCCGTTTCCCGCAACTCTCGAATGGGCCCAGAGCGACCTGCCGCTCCGGTACGGAGAGAATCCCCACCAGCGAGCCGCCGTCTACGTTCCCGTCGATCCGACACTCACCGCCCTGGCGCCTCCGTCGCTCGAGGTGCTGCAGGGAGGCGGCCTTTCCTACACGAACCTCCTCGACCTGGACACCGCACTCTCGGCCGTGGCGGAGTTCCCCGAGCCGGCGGCGGCGGTCGTCAAGCATGCGACGCCCTCGGGGGTGGCCTGTGGTGCGACGATCCGAGAAGCGATCGCGCAGGCCGTGGAGACCGATCCCGTCGCCCGCTACGGCTGCGCCCTCGCGGTGAACCGGCCGCTGGAGGCGGACGACCTCGAGCCGCTGCACGGCATCTTCGTCGACTTGCTCTCGGCGCCCTCGGTTACTGACGGCGCACGGGCGGCCGCCGCCCGCCGGTCCAAGCTCAAGCTGGTCCAGGTCGCGGTGCCCGACGTGGCGGCCACCGGGTGGGAGGCGAAGAGCGCCGTGGGCCGACTGCTGCTCCAGGAGACCGATCGGCGGAGGCTGCGGCCCGAGGAGCTCCGGTGTGTGACGACCCGTACGGCCTCTGACGAGGAACTCGACACGCTCGCCTTTGCCTGGCGCGTCGTGCGGCACGCGAAGTCGAACGCCATCGTGCTCGCCCAGGACCGCCACACCGTCGGAATCGGCAGCGGTCAGCCCACTCGAGTGAAGGCCGTCGAACTCGCAGTCGAGGTCGCGGGCCCTCGCGCTCCCGGATCCGTACTCGCTTCGGACGCGTTCTTCCCATTCGCCGACGGGGTCGAAGTGGCGGGTCGGGCCGGTGTACGCGCGATCCTCCAGCCGGGCGGAAGCCTGCGCGACGCCGAGGTCATTGCGGCCGCGGACCGGGCGGGCATCGCGATGTACTTCACCGGGTGGCGGGTCTTCCGCCACTGACGGCCGTACCGGCTACTCGAACGAGAAGTGCTTCTGGAGGATGGAGCGAAGCTCGCGCGGGCCGACGATACCGACCTCGCGACCCTTCTCGCGTCCTTCGTCCAGGAACACGTACGTCGGAATGGTGTGGATCCCGAACGAGTTCGCCACCGTGGCGGAGTCGTTGACGTTCACCTTGGCGAACTTGACCCGACCGATAAGCGACTCGGACAGTGACTCGAGCGATACCTCGGCGGCCCGGGACGGCAGGCTCCAGTCGGCGTAGAAATCGACGACGACCGGAAGCCGGGACCGGATGACCTCGTCCTCGAAGGTGTCGTCGGTCACCAACAGGATCCCGCTCATCGCGTGTGGTCCATCGTCGCCGGCGGCATTCGAGTTCGGGGCCGATTATAGCCTTGTGGTTCGTGTGGCAACTCCGTGCACCGCGGAGGTCGTCCGCCCCGTCCGCACTCGACCCGGGGCAGCGATCGTCGGGTCCGGGCGCTGCTCGACTGGTTCCCGGCGCACCGGCGGTCGCTCCCGTGGCGACGGGGGCGCACACCGTACCGGACCTGGGTCTCCGAAGTGTTGCTGCAGCAGACTCGGGTCGCCCAGGCGGCTCCCTACTTCGAGCGATTTGTACGTCAGTTCCCCACGGTCCGTTCCCTGGCAGCCGCTTCCGAGCAAGAGGTGCTGAAGGCCTGGGAGGGGGCGGGTTACTACGCCCGCGCCCGGAATCTTCACCGGGCCGCCGGGCTCCTGATGCGGGAACGCGGCGGCCGGCTTCCCGAGCGGTCCGACGAGCTGCGGCAGCTGCCCGGGGTGGGTCCGTACATTGCCGCCGCCGTCGCGAGCCTCGCCTTCGGCGAACCGGTGGTCGCGCTGGACTCCAACGGACGCCGGGTCCTGGCCCGTTGGACGCTGGAGCGATCGGACCCGCGCAGTCTCCGGGTCTCGCATCGACTGGAGCGCTGGGTCCTCGGCCGGGTCCCGCGGGAGCGGATGGGCGAGTTCAACGAAGCGCTGATGGAACTTGGAGAGACCCTCTGTCGGCCCCGGCACCCCGACTGCGGTCGGTGCCCGGTGGCCTCGGACTGCCGGGCCCGTCAGGAGTTGCCCGATCCGGGGGAGATTCCGTTCTCCCGTCGGCCCCGGGCGAAGCCCCTGGTGATCGGTGCGGTCACCGCGATCGAGCGCCGGGGGCGCTGGCTCCTGCTGCGCCGGCCCTCGACGGGCCTCCTCGGTGGCCTCTGGGAATTTCCGGGGGGAAAGCTCGAGCCGGGCGAGACGCCGGAAGCCGCGGGCCGCCGGGAGCTCCGGGAGGAGACCGGGTTGACGGCGGGCCCGTTAGAGCCGGTCGCCACGATCCGGCACGAGTACAGTCACTTTCGGGTGGCTCTACACCTGTTTCGGGCTCGTTCGCCGCGCGGTACAGTACGGGCCCGCGGCAGGCGGCATCGCTGGGTCGGCTCGAGGGAGCTTCGGCGACTTCCTCTCCCGCGCGCGACGCTCAAGATGATCCCCTTCCTGGAGCGGCCTCGGGTCCCGGGTAGAGCTTCCCCGGATTCAGGATCCCGTCCGGGTCGCACCGGCGTTTGAACGCTTCGAGCAGCGACACGCCAACCTCGCCGTGCTCGAGCGCCAGATACGGGGCCTTGACCGCGCCGACGCCATGCTCTGCGCTGATCGTTCCGCCGAGTCGCTTGGTCAGGAGGAGAAGCTCCCGACGAACGGTCGTGGCCCGTTCCGAGAGCGGGTCCAGGACGAAACCGGGATGCAGGTTTCCATCCCCCAGGTGGCCGAACAGCCGGGTGGTGACGCCGTGTCGTGTACCGATCTCCTTCGTTCCGGCGATGAGCTCGTCGAGTCGGGACCAGGGCACGGCGATATCCTCGTGGATTCGGACACCCTCCTGCTCGATGGCGTCCCCGCTCTGACCCCGGAGCGTCCACAGCTGGTCGGCGTCGGGGAAAACGACCGGGTCTCCCGCGAAGCCCGCGGCGGCCAGTCGCTCCGCCGCGCGCTCCAGGTCCCGGTCCTCGTCGGCCGAGGTGGTTTCGAGCTCCAGCAGGACCAGGCCGGTATCGCCGGGAAGGCGTCCGGCCGCGAATCGGCTGAGGGCCGCGGCAGTAGAGCGGTCCAGGTACTCGATCGCGGAGAAGGCGGGAGCCGGTGGCGCGAGGAGTCGGGGCAGCGTGGCGCGGAAGGAGAGATCATCCGGAACTCCCAGGACCAGGCCGACCCGCCGCTCGGGCGCCGGGGCGAGGGCGAGCGTGATCTCCGTGAACAGGCCGAGCGTCCCTTCGCTGCCGACGAAGAATCCGAGCAGGTCCGGCCCGGTCGAGGCTTTCCGCGTCCGGTGCCCCACCTGGAGGAACTCACCCGTGCCGAGGACCACGTCGAGTCCTCGAACCCAGGACCGGGTCGACCCGTACCGCAACGACCGGGGCCCCGAGGCGTTGGTCGCCGTATTGCCTCCGAGCGTCGACATCGTCCATGACCCCGGATTCGGGGGAAAGAACAGTCCGTGCGATTGGAGGGCGCGATGCAGTTCGCGGTTGACGAGGCCGGGCCCGACCCGTACGAGTCGGTCGGCGTCATCGATCTCGAGGATGCTCGTCCAGCCGGAAAAGTCCACCACGACACCGTCCGGGGGCGGAACCGACTCGCCGTCGAGGGAGCTTCCGCCTCCCCGGCCCACCAGGGGAACTTTCCACCGTCGGGCCCAGCCCATGAGATGCTGGACGTCCTCCCGGTCCCGCGGCGCCACCGCGGCGGCCGGAGTCCCTACCAGATGCGAGGCGTCCGTCGAGAACCGCGCGAGCGCCGCCGGGTCGTCGGTGATGGTCCCCACGACCTCCTCCCGGAGGGTCGACGCCGCTGCTCGGGAGAGAGGCACGGGTCCCGGGAGCGGCCCGGCGAGATAGGGCTGACGCCCATCGGGCCGCCGGCTTCTACGGTGCGTCCGTGATATCGCCGCCGGTCGGAGCCGGGGGTTCTGGCCCTTCGGTCGGCGGCGCCGGCGGGACCGGTGGAGCGGCACCGGTCGGCGTCGAGGGGCCCGGATTCACGGCGTTGAGCAGCTCCTGGATGGCGAAGGGCCGTCGGACTAACGCCGCCACGCCCAAGGCGCGCGCCTGGCTTTCGAGCCGGGCCGAGCGGGTCGGCGTCAGCAGAACGACCCGGCTTTTCGCGTTCGCACGGATCGCCTCGGGAACGAAGTCGTTCCAGCTCGGTTCCTTGAGGTCGGTGTCGACGAGGAGCACCGGGTCGGCGGACTGGCGGAGCATCTCGAGGGCCTGGGGACAGGATACGGTGGCACCGACGATCCGGTGCTGGTGGAGGCGGAGCAATCCGCGGAGGATCAGCTGGGCCTCCTCGGTGCCGCCGACGATCACGACGTTTGCCACCGGCTCACCGCCCTTCGTTCGTCGGCCTTCTCCTAGCGGCCCTCGACCCGGAGACCCTCCCGGAGGATCCGCGCCGGAGCCCGGCTCCGGCTGCGACGGGGTTCGAACGTCGCCCCGCCCGGCGGGTCGACGTACCGCATCCGAAGGATGCCGGGGTGTCGGCTTGAAGGTTTCGCACAGATGGACGGCTTGCGGGACACTGGATGCTTCGGTTGCGTCCGACCTCTTGACGGACCCCCGCGAGGCCCCGGAACCTTGACGATGGCCACCCTCCGGAGCGCCCGGTAGCTATATAGTCTCTCGCGGTGTACGTAGGTCGGCCTCGGGTACCGGCGGAAAGCGTCTCTTGGTGGCACCGTCCAAGAGACCGAGAGCCTTTCCGCCGGGACCCACTTTTGGCCCCGCGATTCTCTTCGAACGATACTTTTTCTACTCTGGCCCGGCCCACGTCGTTCGGTGCGGCTTCCATTTTGGCCCCGGCGAGCGCCGGACGAGCGGCGACACGCGATCGCGACTCTCCAGTCGCTCGGCACTACGTCGATCGCCGGACTCGCGGCCGCGCTCTCCTGGTCCGTGCCCCGCACCGAACGCGTCCTTCAGGAGCTGGTCCGCCATGGCCCGCCCGGACTCGTCTACGATTCGCGTACCGGGACGATCCGCTGGGGAACTCCGGCCAGTCCGACGGCCAAGCCCGCTCCGGCCCCGAGCCCGCCCGTCCGGACTCCGAACTGGGCCGTTTCGGCGGCCCGAACCTCCAGCCGGTCGAACCCGGCACCGACCGCGACGGCTGCCGTCCCCTCGCCAGCGGCTCCCGACCCACGGTCCCGGCCCTCCCTCCCGACCACCTCGCGGAGCCCGGCGCCGGCCGCGTCGGACTACCCGGTCCGGGAATGCTCCAAGTGCCACATCCCGCTCGTTCCTACAGACACCGTCGAGGAGTTCGCCTGCCCGATGTGTGGCCGCCGGATCACGAGCGCCGGGGCGCGGGTCTCCTCCGCCGCGCCCGGACCCTCTTCGGTCACCGGGCCGGACCCTCGGATCCAGCAACTGATCGCGGCCTGGGCCACGGGCCAGCCGGCACCGTGTCCGCACTGTCACCAACCGCTCCGCCACACCGCCGACGGCGAGTTCCGGTGCGGGTCCTGCGGTGCCCGTGTCTCGTACGGCCCGACGGCGACCACATCCTCGGCTCCCGCTCCGCCCGCCGCGGGGACGGTGCTCTAGAAGGGTACGGACGCCCGAACGGCGCGGACCAGCGAGCCGTCGGCGATCCCCGACGCGACCCGGTCGATGTCGGGAGCGGGGGACCGGTCCTCCACCCACGGAGGAACACGTTCCCGGAGCACTCGCAGCGCAGCCTCCGTACCTGCGCCCCCATGGCGTGGACGACGGTGCTCGAGGGCCTGGGCCCCGACGATCCACTCGACGGCGAGAATCCGTTGAACGTTCGCGACGACCGTGCGCAGCTTGCGGCCCGCCCAGGCTCCCATGCTGACAAAGTCCTCCTGGTCGGCCGAGGTCGGTAGGCTGCTGGCGCTCGCCGGATGCACCAGCGTCTGGTTCTCATTCACCAGCGCCGCCGCGAGGTACTGCGGGATCATGAAGCCGGACGACCGTCCCGGGGTTGGCGCGAGAAAGGCCGGAAGCCCCCGGTTCAGGGCCGGGTTCACCAGCCGGGCGATGCGACGCTCCGAGAACGCCCCGACCGTGTGCAGCGCGATCGCGAGGGCGTCGAGCGCCAGCGCGAGCGTCTCTCCGTGGAAGTTCCCGCCGCTCACGAACTGGTCCGGCTCGAAGACGACCGGATTGTCCGAGACGGCGTTGAGTTCCGGAGTGAGGACGCGCTCCGCATAGTCCAGACCCTGACGCGTCGCGGCGAGCACCTGGGGGATGCACCGCAGCGTGTACGGGTCCTGGCCGTGCCACTCCGTGGTGGCGACCGCGAGCTCGCTTCCGTGCAGCAACGCACGGACCGCATCCGCGACGGCGCGTTGCTCGGGGAGGTTTCGAAGCGCCCCGAGTCGGTCGTCCAGGCTGCTCGGGTCGCCGGTCAGGGCATCAAAGGAGAGCGCCGCGGCGACCTCGGCTGCCGTCAGGAGCTCAACCCCATCGGCGACGGAGAGCGCCAGGTAGCTCGTCATGAGGGAGGTCCCGTTGATCAGGGCGACTCCCTCCTTTTCCCGGAGATCGAGCGGGGCCAGGCCCAGCTGGCGCATCACGTCGAGGGTCGGCGCCCGCTGCCCATCCGGGGTGAGGATGTCCCCCTCGCCGAAGAGGGTGAGCGACAGATGCGCGAGCGGCGCCAGATCTCCGGACGCGCCGACGGACCCCTGTTCGGGAACGTACGGGACCAGTCCGCGGTTGAGGTACTCGAGCAGCCGTTCCACCAGCACCGGTCGGACCCCGGAATGGCCCCGACTCAGCGCATTGGCCCGGAGCAGCAGCATGCCGCGAACCACCTCCGCGGGCAGCGGCAGGCCTGTCCCACTGGCATGGCTCCTCAGCAAGGACAGCTGGAGTTGCCGGGCGTCTTGGGCCGGAATGACCTGGTTCGACAGGCTGCCAAAGCCCGTCGTCACCCCATAGATCGGCCGGCCTGCCGCGACGGCCCGTTCGACGGCGGCGCGGCTCGCCGCCAGGGCCGGCCGCGCCTCCGGGGAGAGCGCGACGGAGCGACCGCCGCGCGCCACGGAGACGAACTGGATCAGCGTGAGCGACCGGCCATCGACCGGGACGGGCTCCGTCATCGGCATCGGGGTGGGAGAGCCGGAAGGGAAAAAGGAGACCCCCGGGGGCAGGCCACCCCCGGAGGCAGGCGGTGGAACGTCCCGCTACGCCGGATAAACGATCTCGCCGCCGGACTTCTGCAGGGACGGTGCGCGTCGGGTCTGTGCGCCCTTCGTCTTCCAGAACAGCTCCGCGAAATCCTGCACCTGCTTGACCAGCTCCTGGGCATCGGCGAGTGCGGTGCCTTGCCGGGCCTTCGACGCCTGCTTCAGGATCTTCCAGACCATCTCGTGCGCCTGCGGGTACTGCTTCACGTGGTCGGGCGTGAAGTAGTCGCCCCAGATCACGCGGATCTCCTGCTTGACCTTCTCGGAGTGCTGCTCTTTCACGACCGTGTAGCGCGCGAGCTTGGAGGCGTACGCCGCCCGGTCCTCGGGCTTCGCATCGGTCGGCGGCACGGCGAGTTCGCCTATCAATTGGTCCATGCGAAGAACGGTCAGCGCCGCGATCTGCGCTTCGTGCGGGTCATAAATACCGCACGGAATGTCGCAGTGCGCGTAGACCGTGCGCGGGGCCACGAGGGCGTCTACGAGTCGGTTCCCGAGTTCGGTTGACCAGATGCGGGCGGGCATGGTCCCGCGAGCCCGGAGAGTCGGATAAGGATGCCGGAAGCAGGGCCCGACCCGGCATCCGCCCCCGTTCCTCGACCAGAACCTCGTTGGCCGTTCCGAGCCATCCGGCACGTCATTGTCGAGGACGAGAGCATGCTCCCGACCCTGCGGCCGGGGGATCGCCTGCTGGTGGATCGGCGGGCGTATCGAAACCGGCTCCCCGAGCTCGGGGACATCGTCGTCCTGATGGACCCAGCGCGGACCGATCGGTGGCTCATCAAGCGGGTAGGTGCCGTCGGCCCGGGCCGGTTCTGGAAGACTCCCACGGGTCCGCTGCCGGCGGCTACGGCCCTGGGACGAGACGCGTCGCCGCCCGGAGACGCCGTGGAAACGGTCGAGCTACCTGCGGCCACCGTGTACGTGATCGGCGATGCCCCGTCCGCGCGGGACAGCCGCCAGTTCGGACCGGTTCGCACAGAGAGCCTGATCGGACGGGCCTACCGGTGCTATGCGCCGCCGGACCGGAGAAGAGCGCTCTGACGGTTATACACCAAAACCACAAGCCTTTAACCGATGTGGCATCTCGCCACATCGATGTCCGGTTCGACCTCGTCGCCCGCGTCCCCTCCGAGCGCTCCGCCGGCCACCGCCTCCCGAACCGTGGTGGTAATCGTGGTCATCCTGGTCGCGCTAGGTGGTGTCGGCCTGGGCTTCGTCGCCGGGTATGAGTATCGGGGGTCGCCCGCCGCCGCGCCGAGTGTGGTGGTGAACGACACGCTGTCCATCCTAGGCGCGGGTACTCTCGTCAACATCTTCCCGACCCTCGCGTCGGCGCTCGTCAACTACACCCCGAACATCTCCGCGCCCTCCGCCGCACAGACCTACGAGGGTTCGCTGGACATCACGACCGCGATCACGACACTGGCCGCTAAGGCGGATGTCGCCGCGGTCGCGGACTTCCGGCTCATCCCCAGCCTGCTCCAGCCGAAGTTTGCGAGCTATGAGGTCGTCTTCGGGACCACCGCCGAGGTGCTCTGTTACAACCCGTCCATCAGCGCCTTCGACGGCATCAATTCGACCAACTGGGCCTGGAAGCTCGTGCAGGACGTCAAAACTCCGGGCAATGCTCCGTTCGCCATCTGGAACGCCTCCTCCGACCCGAACGGCTACAACGAGATCTTCAGCCTCATGCTCCAGGGCATGCTCTACAATGACAGCACCTCGATCTTCTACAACACGTTCTACTCCGGGGGTTCGACCAGCCCGGCGGTCGGAAACGCCTCCACGACGATCCTCGAGCACGAGTCGCACGCGACGAGTCTGCTCGCGGACGGCACCGTCTCGGCGCTCATCACCTACCGGGCCTTCGCCGTCACGGATGCGGGCTGTCCGGCCTACGTTACCATGAACCCGATCGTCGGTCTGGAGGCGAACAACACCACCGCGCTCGCGGACTACGCCAAATTGTCCACGACACTCTACTCGTCCTCCGGCGGGTACGCGACGGCGGTGCCCGCGCCCATCCTGTTCTCGGTCACGGTGCCCTCCAACGCGCCGAACCCGGCCCTGGGCGCCGCATTCATCCACCTGCTCCTCTCCCCCATGGGCGAGAAGATCCTCGCCGCCAACGGGGCCTTCGACACCATCTTCCCCGGCTGGTCGAACGAGCCGACAGCGGTGCCGTCGGTTTTAGCCCCTGACGTCGTGGCCCTGCCATCGTGGGCGAGTCCGTTCTTGAGCTGAACCCCGCGACGGCGAGCGCGCCGCCGGTCGCCCGCCGTCGCTGGCGGGCCGGCCCGCTCTGGACCGCGCTCCAGGTCGTCCTCTCGGCCTCGCTGCTGCTGCTCTTCCTGCTCCCGATCGTCGCGCTCTTCACCTACGCCCCGGTGTCGCACATCTTCGGCGCGTGGTCGAACGTACAGGTCCGTGCCGCGCTCTGGCTCACGTTCTTCGCCTCGGGCATCGCCGTCCTCGCCGCGGTCGTGTTCGGAATTCCCCTCGGCTATCTGCTGGCCCGACGGGCCTTCCCGGGCCGGGGGGTCGTCGAGGCGTTCGTCGCGCTCCCGGTGGTGATCCCCCATCTCTTGGTCGGCCTCGGCCTCTTCCTCCTCTTCATCCCGGGCACGCCGATCTATCGGTTCAGCCAGTCGATCGGATTCCCCGTCTACGACACGATCTGGGGTGTCGTGCTCGTGATGGTCTTCGTCAGCACCCCGTACACCGTGCTCGCCAGCATGCTCTCCTTCCGTGCGGTGGACGGCCGGGTGCTCGAGGCTGCCCGCTCTCTGGGCGCCGGCAGCGCCGTCGCCTTTCTGACCGTAACCTTCCCGCTGGCGCTTCGAGGGATCGTGGCCGGGCTCCTGCTCTCCTGGGCGCGGGCCGTGAGCGAGATCGGGGGACTGCTCGTCCTGGCCTACGCCGTCTATCCGGCGGGACCGTACACCGGTCCGGTCACGTCGACGATCTCGATCTACATCTACGACGAATTCCAGGGCGGGAACCTGGCCGGTGCGGCGGCCGTCAGTTCGCTCTTCCTCCTGATGGCGTTCGCCCTGTTCCTCCTGGTCCGCGTGGGAGAGCGCTCGGGCTGGCTGCCGTGGCGCCGGGGGGAGCTCGCCCCGTGACGCGCTGGGTCGTCGAGCGGGTGGAGACCGCCCTCGACCGGTTCCAACTCGGGCCGGTCAGTCTCGACCTCTCGCCGGGCTCCGCGGTCGCCGTGCTCGGCACGTCGGGAGCCGGCAAGACGACGCTGCTCCGCACCCTCGCCGGGTTTCTCCGGCCCCGGCAGGGCCGCATCCTGCGGGACGGCGTCGATATCTCCCAGTGGCTGCCGGAGGAACGGGGCCTGGGCTACGTGCCCCAAGGGCTCGGTCTCTTTCCGCAGCGGACGGTCGTTCGGAACATCCGGTATCCGATGGAGATCCGCGGTCTCTCGGATGCCGGGCGCCGGACGGCCGAGCTGATGGAGCGGTTCCATCTGACCGGCCTCGCCGACCGGTATCCGTCCCGGCTGAGCGGGGGCGAGCAGCAGCGGGTGGCGATCGCTCGGGCTCTGGCGGCCGAGCCGACTCTCATCGTCTGGGATGAGCCGTGGCAGGGGCTCGACGTCGTGGCCCGCTACGAGCTCGGACAGGTGCTCCACGAGCTCCGGGAGACCGACCGGATCCCGATGGTCGTCGTGACGCACGACCCCTCGCTGGCGTTCTCGGTCGCCGATACGTTCCTTCTGCTTCGGAACGGCCAGGTGCAGGACCAGTGCGACGCGACCTCGCTGCTCCGCGCCCCTTCCGACGCCTTTGCGGCACGATTCGTGGGCTACGAGAACGTGTTCGAATCGGACGATCTCCGCGGGGGCGCGCCCGGCGCGTTCCGGGCCTGGCTCCGCCAGCAGGCCGGGCCGGACGGGATCGCCTTCCCGAGCCCCGACCCGTCGCGCCCGCCGTCGAACGGTCCGCTCTTTGAGCTGATCGTCCGAAGTGCCCGGCCCGGACCGACGGGCGTGACCATCGACGGCCACTGCGACGAGCTCCCCGTCTCCCTGCGACGGCCGCCACCGGTCGCCCCGCCCCTGCCGGCCCCGGGTACCCGGCTCCGGTTCTCGATCCCGTCGGAGACCCTGCTCCCGCTCGGCCCCCGACGACCTCCGGGGGTGGGCACGTGACCCCGCGACACCGGTCCGTCACGGCCACCGATATCGCCCTCCTGCAGAGCCTGGCCCAGGAACGGTCGGTCGTGGCGGCGAGCCGCCGGATCGGCATCTCCCGGGACCGGGCGGTCTATCGACTCGCCCGGCTCGGGGAGGCGTTCGGTGGGCCCGTGGTCACGGGGGTCCGCGGGGGCCGGAACTTCGGCGGCAGCCGGCTGACCCCCCTGGGCGACCGGATCGTGCGCGAAGGGTTCGACTCGGTCGAGCTCCTGAAAACGCGCCCGCTGGCGCCGCCGTCGCGGTCGAACCTCCTCCCGGGGATCTATCGCTCCGCGCCGTCGCCGGCCGTAGTGGTCGCGCCGGGGCTCCGGCTCCGGGTCTCCTTTCCCGCCGACGACGGAGAGCGGGTGTCCCTGCTGCTCGACCCTGAGGCGATCCTGGTCGCCCGCGGCCGGTTCGCCTCGAGCGCCCGCAACGTGCTCCCCGCGACGGTGGATGCGGTGCGGCCGGGTCCCGGTGCCCGGGGCCGTACGCTGGTGGCCCGTGTGGGGCCGATCCGCCTCCGAGCGTCGGTGACCCAGGAGACGGTGGCCCAGATGCGGCTCTTCCCAGGTACGCGCGTGTACCTGTACGTGAAGGCCACGGCGCTTCGGCCCGCGGCGCCGGCGATGCGCGCTACTCGCGGATCCCCTCGCCGGTGAGCGAGAAGACGGCCTCCCCCTCCGGGAGGTTCGGCGAGTCGATGAGCCGAGCGATGCGCTTCGGCGGCTTCGACTTTCGCAGGTAGATCCGGTACGTGGCCGCGTGGGCAACGATGTTTCCCCCGATGGGCCGGGTGGGGTCCCCGAAGAGGATGTCCGGCCGCGCCGAGACCTGATTCGTCACGACAATGGCGGCGTTGTACGTCGTGCCGAACCGGAGCAGCTCGTGCAGGTGCCGGTTGAGGAGCTGTTGACGGGGCGCGAGCTCGCCCCGTCCGACGTACTCGCTCCGGAAGTGCGCGGTGAGCGAGTCGACCACGATGAGCCGGATCGGTCGCTCCCGGGCAAGCTCCTGCGCCTTCCCGACCAGGAGCATCTGGTGGTTGGAATTGAACGCCCGGGCGATGTGGATCTTTCCGAGGACCTCCTGCGGGTCCAGGCCGACGCCCTTGGCCATGTCGACGATCCGCTCCGGGCGGAAGGTCGACTCCGTGTCGATGTAGACGGTCTCCGACGCGAGGCCGCCCTGATCGACCGGGAGCTGGATATTGACCGCGATCTGGTGCGCGAGCTGGGTCTTGCCGGTCCCGAACTCGCCCGAGAACTCTGTGATCGCCTGGGTCTCGACGCCGCCGCCGAGGAGGTCGTCGAGGGACTTGGCGCCCGTCGTCACGCGACCGAGCTTCTGCCGGCGCTCGAGGAGCGTGACACCGCTCTCAAACCCTCCGACATCGGCCTGCCGCCGGGCCTCCGAGATGATCTTCTGTGCCGTGGCGGTGCCGATCTCGGCTGCCTCCGCCACATCCCCGGGAGAGGCGACCGCGAGCTCCATGAGGTCGGTGTAGCCGGCCTCCCGGAGTTTGTCGGCGATGGCGCCACCGACGCCGGGCAGGTCCTCGAGCGCGACCGCGGGGGGAGCGTTCGGGCTCTCCTCCTCGTCGGGCTCGGTGGCTCGGGGTCGCGGCTTCGCAGACACGCCCCCAGCATCGGAGGACGCGGGATAACGCCTGTGGAGAGGTGCTGAAACGGGTGGAAGGTGCCCGCCCGGGAACGCCGCCCGGCCGGGGCCGGGCAGAGACCCACGCGTGCTCTACCCGGCGCCGGTCCCCATCGGGGCAAAGGGAACGCCGGTCAGGCGCTGGAAGACGGTCGTGTAGAGACGGCTGACCTCATCGATGAGCAGCGGCGGCAACGGAGGGATCGGTGGCTCCTCGCGGTGAGCGTTCCGGGCAGCGGTCAACTGGTCGTAGTAGCCCGTGGTCCGGTAGTGCTGGCGGACGAACTCCTTCGAGAAGTCCACCGTGCGGCCCCGCTCGTAGGCATCCTTGTCCCAGAAGCGGTCCTCGTCGGCGGTGCCGAAGGTATCGACAACCATGAGACGGCCGTCGGCGTCGATCCCGAACTCCTTCTTTCCATCGACGTGGAGCAGCCCCCGGGGCTCGATCTCCGTGGAGATCCCCCGGTCGATCTTGAGGCACATTTCCCGGATCTCGTCGAGCTGCTTGCGGTCGATGGCGGCGAGCTCGAGGGCTTCGGGGATCCCGAGCGGTCGGTCGACCGGCTCGAGCTTGGTCGTGAGCTCGAAGAACGGATCCGGAAGCTTCGCCCCGTACTCGACGGTCTTCGACTTCGGGTATCCGAGGTCCTCGGGCCGGACCGACCCCGCCTTGATCCGGTCCCAGATCGACCCGGCGACGTAGTACCGGACGATGACCTCCAGGGGGACGAGGTAGTTTTTAGGCCGGGGGCCAAGGGTCCGGGGCTTCGGGACGACCTGCACCCGGCGGACCCGCATCGAGGTGGGCGACGACAGCTGGAGGAAATGATGGGGCACTTTTTGCCGGTTGCAGAGCTCGAACCAGAAGGCCGCGGTCCGGGCAAGGGACTCCCCCTTGTGGGGGATCTCGCTCGGAATGTGCTTGTCGAACACCGAGATGTCGTTGGTGAATCGGAACTCCAGTTCCGTGGGCGAGACCTCGTAGATCTCCTTGACCTTGCCCCGACGCAGGTATCGGGGTTCGGCGGTCGGCGCCGAAGCGGCCGGCTCGGTTCGGGATGTTCGCGGCATGCTGCCGCATTCGACCCGGTTCCGATACTTAGCTTCGAGGGAGTCAACTCGGCGGCACCGGGGGTTCCGGCGGAGAATTCGGCGGCCGCCGGAACGCCAGCGGTCGGTTGGCCGGAGGGGGCGGGGGGCTGTCGATCAACGGTGCCAGTCGGAAGGGACGGCCCTGCCGGGCCGCCGGCATCCGCTGCTCGAGCTCGGCGCGGCTTTCCGGCGTCCTCCGCCAGGCCCAGAGGGCCCCGAGCGGGGAAACCAGCGTGGTCAGGAGGCCGACGAGCACGACGATGGTGAAGAGACGCGTCGACAGCACCTTGTCCGCCAAGAGGAGGACGGCGATCGCGAGCTCGACGGCACCCCGGCTCGTGAGCAGGAAACCCCCGGCGACCGAGTCCGGTCCCGAGAACTTGAGAATCCCCCGCAGGAAGGCGGCGCCGGTTGCGAGCTTCGAGAAGAGCGCCATCACCAACAGCACACCGACCACGCCCAGCACCGCGATCCCGCCGAGCTCGGCGAGGTCCATCTCGACGCCGACCAGTGCGAAGAAGATCGGAATGAAGAACATCCAGGTCATCGTCGTGAAGATCGACACGAACGCCGCATACGGACCGGTCTCGGGTACGGGCTGCGCGATGAGCCGGCCGTTGCTATCGAAGGTCGAAACGAAGGTCCGGGACTCCCCTCCCGGACCCCCGAGGGCCTGGGCGACCAGCAGGCCGGCGTAGAACGCCCCGACCAGGTACGTGAGTCCCAGAACCTGGGAATAGAGCGCGGCGCCGAGGGCCATGGCCATCAGGATGGCGAACCCGGCCTCCCGGGAGCGCCAGAGACTGCTCATCCGATTCGGCTTCCGCTTCCACCAGCCACTGCCCCGGATCAGGGTCACGATGCGACTCGTCGCGAGGATGACGCCGAGGAAGAGCCCGAGCTCGAGCAGGGCGATCGCGATGGCTTCCACGCTGGAGTGGCCGGAGCGGGTGAGCTGGAGCAGAATGGCGAAGACCGTGACCGCGGTGAGCTCGTTGACGAGGGCGGCGCTCATGACCAGATTGCCCAGGCGCCGACCGGTCAAGCCGAACTCGGAGACCATGATCCCCATCACCGGGAGGGCGGTGATCGAGAGCGTCAGCGCGACGAACAGGTCCGTCGTACCGGCCAGCCCGGGCTCCAGCCAGGCCACGGTCGCGGCGCCGATCCCGAACGGGATGGCGAAGATCACCACCCCCAGGATGGCCGTGCTGGCCTTCATCCGGGTGAACTCGTCGGGGTTGACGTGCAACCCCGCCATGAACAGAATGAAGAACGTCGCCAGGAACTGGATCCCTGTGAGCTCGGCCGGCAGGGTCGTGGAGCTCAGGCCGATGTACGGACCCAGCAGGGTCGGGCCCAGGAGGATTCCGACCAGCAGCTGACCGACCAGCGGCACGAGCCCTACCCGACTCGCGAGCTCGCCCGCCGCAATGGCGGCGAGCAAGAGGAGAAAAAGCTGAACCAGAAAGTCGTCCGCCGGTGGGACGAGATTGATCATCGATTGCGCGGGCGACCGGAAGGTGGGGGCTTAAAGTCACCGCCCGCGAATCCGGACGGTCCGGGACGCCGCTGCCTACAGAATTCGTGCGTGGTGCGCGGTGATCGGCCGGAACCCGCACTTCGCGTAGAAGCGCCCCGCGATCTCGTTCTGCGCCGGAAACTCGACCGTCACAATCCCGGCACCACGCTCCTTGAGTTCCCCGATGGTGTGTTCGACCAGGTACTGACCCGCGCCGTGACGCCGGTAGAGCGGCAGGAGATAGATGTCTAGGATCACGCCCTCGGTTTCCGGCATGTAGAACGGCCGCTCGCGGATCGCCGCCCGGACGATGCCGATGATCTTCCCCTGGTCCGGACCGGTGCCCTCGGCCGCCAGGACCAGGGCGTTCGGATTCTTGATCTCCGAGCGAAGGATCGACTCGGCCTGGCTCTCGACGTCGGGCCGGACTTTCAGCATCGGGTCGAACTCCTCGTTGAGGCGCTTGAGCCGCACGATGAGCGGCGCGAGCGATGGGATATCGGTCTCCCGGGCCAGCCGCGCGTGGACGGGGGCCAGGGTTCGGGTCTCGGGATGGCTCTCCTTCGACGGTACACCGCTTCGCTTCATCCGGGTTTCCTCGGGGGAACGGGTTCGTCCGGCATCGGCGCGACGAGCTGGGACGCCTCCAGGGCCCGGGTCAGTGCCGCTGGCCGGGCCATGAGGTCGCGGGCCCGGGCGTAGAACTCCTCCCGAGAGGCTTTCACCCGGGCGATGCCCAGGTTGACCGCCGTCTGCGCCACGGCCGCTGCCACGTGCGGAAAGACCTCCCGCTCGTCCATCGTCGGCAACAGGTGCTGCGCGGAGATATTCTGCGTCGCGGCGGCGAGTTCCTGGGCCGCGGCGATCACGACCTCGTCCGGAATCGACCGAGCTCGGGCATCGAGCACCCCGCGGAACACACAGGGAAAGATCAGGGAGTTGTTCACTTGGTTGGGGAAATCGCTCCGCCCCGTGGCGACGACGGCTGCTCCGGCGGCATGGGCATCCGCTGGCCAGATCTCCGGTAGCGGGTTGGCCAGCGCGAACACGATCGGACGCGGAGCCATCGACTTGACCCACTCCGGGCGGATGGTCCCGGGCTGCGGCGTGGAGGCCGCCAGCACGACGTCGGCGCCTGCCATCGCGTCGGCGATCGACCCCCGTCGTCCGCCGCCGTCGGTCTCGAGGGCGACGCGGAACTTCCACCGGTTGTGCAACTGCATCTCGTCGATATCGGAGCGTTCGGCGTGGACCACTCCTCGGCTATCGACGACCGTGATCGAATG
>JASHOK010000023.1 GCA_030041175.1 Thermoplasmata archaeon
CGTCAGCGGTACAAGAGTCGGGGTGCTTCGTTCCCCTCGCTCGTGGACATCTACATGCACGTGCTCGACGCCTACCGCTGGTGGTTCCTCTCCGTGTACGGGAACGGGAAGACCTTCGAGGAATATCCCCTCGGTCAGCGCTATACGAAGTCGGAGGCGGAGCGAGAAACCGCAAAGGTGGACCGGCTCGTTCAGAGAGTTCTCCGCGAGGTCGGGCCGCGGGGACTGGGCCGGACACTCCGCTGGCGGGGGCGGAGACCCTTTCAGATTTCGACCCGCACCATGCTCCTCCACATGATCGAGGAAGAGCTCCAGCACCGCGGCGAGATGAACGCCCTCCTCTGGCAGATGGACATCGACCCGCCGGTTACGGGCTTCGGTTACTGAGCCTCGGCGAACCCGGTCCGATTTCGGCCGCCCGTAGAACGCCGGCTGGATGGGGTGCCGACCGGTAGCCGCGGAGAGTCGTCGGCGGGACTCAGACGAGCCCACCGGCCTTGGCGTATCGGCGTAGCGAGTCCTCGAGCGACGGAACGGGCCCGATCAGTTCGCCTTGGAGACGGGTATCGGCCACGTACTTGCCCGTGGCGAAAAACGCCACCATCGAGCCCATGTCCCTCATCCGGTGACTGAACAGCGACATCAGGCCCATCAGGGCGCCCATTCCACCCATGCCTACCGTGCGGATGGGTCGATTCAGGATCTGGCTGAACATCTGGGCCATCTCGTTCATCGACACAGCTCGGTCCGCGCCCAGGTCGATCCGTTTCCCGACCGCGGTCGGGGTGTCGACTGCCAGCGACAGGGCGCGGGCCACATCGTCGATGTGAATCCAGGTCCAGGGTACCTCGGTCGGGCCGAAGGAACGGAGTCGACCCTGGCGGAGGCCCTTGGACCAAAAGTCCCAGCCCGAGCCGGGGGGCACGATGAACGCCCCCGGCCGGAGGGCTACGAAGGGCACGCCCTGCGCTTCGAGCTGGTCCTCCGCCAGCTTCTTCGCCCAGAAGTGCGGCACTTCCGGAGCCTGGTCGCATTTCAGTATGCTCGTGAGGACGAATCGCGGGACGTGAGCCTTGGCCGCCGCATCGACGAGATTCCGGTTTCCCTCAAGGTCCACGGTTGCCAGCGAGTCCCCTCTGCGGCGCCCCGTGTAGCCCGCCGCCGTGGTTACCACCGCGCTGATCCCGGCCAGGGGTTCGTCCAGCGACGGCCGTTGGGTCAAATCCCCCCGGACCACCTGAACTCCCTTCGCTTCCAGACGGGTGGCGTCTGTGCCCGAGCGCACGAGCGCCCGGACGCGCTTCCCTCGCGCGAGGAGGTGGTCGACGACGCGACCACCCAGGTTCCCGGTCGCTCCGACCACGAGGACGGGCCGGGCGTCGCCGCCCGACGGTCCTTCGGAGCCGATCCGGACCGGGGCCGTCGTGGCAGGGAGCTCGGCTGACCTCAAGAGTACCCCCGAAAGACCTCGAACGCGATCCGCTCGCGCGGGATCCCGAGTCGGAGGAGCAGCTGGCCGACCTCCATCACCATCGCCCCCCGTCCGCACAAGTAGTACGTCGGATCGATCAGTCGCGAGGCGGCGTCTTGGAGCAGGGCGGCGTCGATTCTGCCGCGCCGGCCACGCCACGCGCTCGAGCCAGGCTCCCGCGAAAGCGTGTGGAGTACGGTGAAGTGAGGATCGGTCTGCTCCAGCCCTTGGAGCTCCTTTCGGTAGGCGATCTCTTCCTGGGACCGGTTGCTGTAGACTAGAACCGCCCGCCGGGGGGAGCGGGTGTCTGCGAGGTACTCGGCCATGCCTTTGAGGGGGGTGATGCCGATCCCTCCCGCCACAAAGAGAGCATCTCGTCCCTTGTCGAGAACGAAGTGCCCGTAGGCGCCATCGATTTCGACCTCGTCGCCCGGCCGCAGCGCCGCGAAGGCCTTCTTCCAAGGCGAGTCGGAGAGCCGCGCGCCGAACTCGAGGAACTCCTGGGTCGGCGACGACGCCAGGGACATCGGGTACTCTTCGCTGCCGGCACTCGTTGCCAGCTCTAGCCCGCAGAACTGGACCGGGAGATAGTCAAAGCCGGGCGCCTTCTCGACGCGGATCATGTGTGCGCTCGGCGTGAGCGGACGGGACTCGAGTACCTGAGCCCGGTAGATCATGGTCGACCCCCGACGTCCGCTTCCGGGAGCGATGCGTCCGACACGCCCCCCGGCCCGCCGCTTCCCCGCAAGGTCTTCCCGACGGCGACCGATGCAATTGACTTCTAAGTAGTTTACTACTAAGCGAATTTTTCCCCGGGCACCGTCACTGTATTAAGACCGGTCGACCCAGCGCCACCTGGTGAGCGAGAAGGCCCGCCGGCCGGTCATGGAGGCCTTGGTCCACAACCTCCGTCGGGCCTCCTTCACGGTTCATGCGCGGTTCCGGATGGCGCTGGCCCATCGGGGCCTTTCCATGGGACAATTCGTCGTGCTGAGGAGTCTAGTGAGTGAAGGTCGGGGCACGCCGAAGGATCTGGCCCGGTCCCTGGGGGTCACGACCGGGAACATCACGGGGCTCGTGGACAAGCTCGAAGCAGAGGGCCTGATCGTTCGGGACCGCAGCCGTGCGGACCGCCGCGTGGTCCATCTGAAGGCCACCAAGAAGGGCCAGAGCCTGATGGGGGAGCTTCAGCAGGCGGTGGTCGCGCAGACCGCGAAAGCCTTCGAGACCTGGAGCGGACGGGATCTGGAGCGACTCGACCTCCTCCTTCGGCGGGTCATCCAAGACGGGTCTTGCGCCTGTTGAGTGTCCCGTCACGTGTCCGCGAATAGAGGCTGCGCCCGCCGCGATCCGTGCACTCCACCCTAAATCGCCTGGTGGCATCCGCGGGTCGATGAAGGCTGCGGTCGTCGGTGAACGCGGAAAGCCCCCGGCCTACCTGGACTTTCCTGACCCCTCGGCGCGCCAGGGGGAGTGCCTGCTCCAGGTCGTCGCATCGGCCCTGAGCAGGACCACCAAGAGCAGGGCCTCCGGAGCTCACTACGAGTCCCCATCGGACTTCCCATTCGTGGCCGGCATCGATGGCGTCGGCCGCCAGGGCGATGGGACCCGGGTCTACTTCGCATTCCCCCGGCCGCCGTACGGCAGCCTCGCAGAGCAGACGGCGGTCGATGTGAGCCACTGTGTGACCCTGCCAAGCGCCCTGTCGGACGTGCAGGCGGCCGCGCTCGCCAACCCGGGCATTTCCTCCTGGGCCGCATGCGAGGAGCGCGCCCGGCTCCGGCAAGGAGAGACCGTCTTGGTGAACGGGGCAACGGGGGTGGCCGGACGTCTCGCCATCCAGGTCGCGAAGAGTCTCGGGGCTGCGAAGGTCGTGGCAACGGGGCGCAATCTCGGAGCCCTCGAATCCGTGCAGCAGCTGGGGGCGGACACGGTGGTCCCCCTCGGTCCCGACCGGGAGAGGCTGGAGAAGGACCTCGCACGGGAGTTCAGCCAGGGGGTGGATGTGGTGCTTGACTACCTCTGGGGGCCGAGCGCAGAACAGCTCTTGGTCGCCGCCGCCCGCTACGGACCGGACAACCGTCCGGTTCGATACGTCTCCATCGGCTCGGCGGCGGCCGGCAACATCACCTTGCCGAGCGCGGTTCTTCGTTCGTCGGCCATCTCGATCATGGGCAGCGGGACGGGCAGCGTTCCCCTCGAGGGCTTGGTCGCCATACTGAGGCGCCTCTTCCAGGCCGCTGCGGATCGGCGATGGGAAGTGGCCGTACAACCCGTGCCCCTGTCGGAAATCGGGTCCGTTTGGTCGAAGGAGGACAGCGGCCCGAGAGTCGTACTAACGGTTGGCCCGTAGCGTCCCCTGCCGTGCCTGCCGATCGGCCTTCTCCGTCTACGGCGGGGTAACGCCTTCGGCAATCAACGCTTCCTGCGTCTCGATGCACTCGGCAGGATCTGGACGCAGTGCGCGTCGCTCCTCGGACTCATAGTAGGCAGTGCCACGGGCGTCCCAGTCCTCGGAAGCCGGCAGACTCAGAGCCCAGATGAACCGATTCGAGTCCCGGTGGACCCATGCGCCGACGACCTCGAACCCGGACCTCTTCCGAAGGGGAACGATTGATGCACCCCATCCCGCGAGCCACGCCTCCATCCGTCCGGGGCGAATCTTGTAGATCCGAATCTGTGTCACCATGGAAGGAAAGCCCGGAGGGTTCGTCGGTAGGGCCTCAGGAACTCGTTTCATTGCTGCTAGCTTTTGTTCCGAGTGTTCCCGCTCAGAAAACGGCGAAGGCCGCGAGACGGATCTGTGGCTCGACCCACCTCCCCGTGAACCGGGCGGTGAGAACTGGAACTTGGCCCGAACCGGGTGGGGTGTCTACCGCTCGGATATTCCATTAGGATTGAGTGTATGTAGGGGCGAGCAGCATGGCGGCAGCCGGGCCCCAAGGAAGGCGCTCCCTTTTCCCTCCTCGGCAGTTCTTTACGCCGAAGAGAATTCTCATCCTGTCCTCACCATTTATTGCCATTGCTGTGGCGATTTTCTTCTTCTCCCCTGTCGTGTCTGCCTCCGTTCCGGGTCCGTGCGTGGGCTGCGAAATCCACTACACCGAGACTCCGAGTTGCGCCCTGTTGGGTCCGACCGGATTCGGACTCACGGATTGGCAGGGGCAGCGCACGATCGGCTGCTGGCCCCCGAAGTTCCCTGACTGTTAGGTACCGGCGGGCCCGGGACCCCGAAAGCTTGGAGGCCATAAGTAAACTTACTTATCTAAGTGATTTCCTTGTCAGAGGCATGCCCAACATGACCTTCTCTGTCCCGGACGAACTCCACGAGGAAATGCGAAGGCACAAGGATGTTCGATGGTCCGAGGTGGCCCGAAGGGCAC
>JASHOK010000024.1 GCA_030041175.1 Thermoplasmata archaeon
CCGACCCACGCCGCACCGGCGAGCGCCGAGAACACCGGAGTCGTCGCGTTCAGGATCGCCGCGTAGGACGCGTTGATCACCAGCTCGGAGATCGCGATCAGCGTGAACGGGATGGCGCAGTTCAGCAGCCCCATCCCGAGATACTGCCAGCCCCGGGTGCGGAGCGACGGTAGGGCCGTCTTCCATTGACCGCGGGCCCCGATGTACACAACAGTGATCCCGGACGCAATCGCGACCCGGAGTCCCATCAGCAGCGCGGGTCCGAGTAGGGGCGAGGCGACCCGGATGAATACGTAGGACAGACCCCAGATCGCCCCCAGGAGAAGGAGCAGGGCGTAGTCCGTGGCCTTCATCGGCGGCCGCAGGTAGTCGGACCCTCTCTTGAAGGCGAGCGAACCCTGGCGTGCAGGGCGGCCCCGGGTCGGGACGGTTCGGAAACGCTAGCCGCCCTGGATGGCCGGAACCACATCGACCCGGTCCTCGGGACCGAGCCGGGTCTCGAGGCCGTCCAGTCCGCGGATGTCTTCGCCGTTTACGAACACTCGGAAGGTCGATCGCAGCGCCCCTTCCTCGTTGCGCAGGTACTTTCGAACCGGCGGAAACCGTCGCTCGAACTCGTCCAACAGCACGCCGACCGTTGAGCCGTGGAGCTCCACCGTGTCCTGAGGGAGGTACGGTCGCATCGCACCAGTTACCGTGAGTCGCGGCATGCCTTGCGAGCCGCGAGAGCAGCAGACCTCTTCTTCAGGTCTCTCGGCTGCCCCGGAACGCAGACGAGTCTTGAGAGCAGGGCGAACCCCTGTCTACTGGCCCTCCCGCCACTCCTGGGGCGGTGGCGGCTCTTCCGACCACTCGGGAACCGACGTCGGCGGAGGAGGGCGGGACGGGGGACGAGTAACGGGGGCGGCCTGCGGGATCGCCACGATGGTGGGCCTCTTGGGACGGCGCCGGAGCGCGATGAGCGCGATGAGGGCGATTACGACCAGGAGAACGAGACCTATCGCGAGATACGTGGTGAAGAGATCCGTAGACGGGGCGGCAGTAACCCTGAGTACTACGGTCGCGTTCGCCTGCTTGCCGAACGAGTCCGTGATGGTCACGTTCAATTCGTAGGTTCCGGCCTTCGTCGGCTGGCAAATGAATGCGATGGCTCCAATTGTGGTCGGACACCCGCTGGGCAATCCGCTGTACAGGTAGGTGAACGGTCCGGTGCCTCCGACGACTGACGGAGTGATGGTGACGTAGGTGCCGACTCGTACGGAGCTTTCGGTCACGGTGAGCTCCGCCGTTGGAAGCGGGTTGACCAGAAGGGTCACAGAGCCCGAGTCCGACTCGCCGAGAGCGTCGGTGACCGTGACCTGGATCGTCCAGGAGCCGGACGCGTTGGCCGTACAGGAGATGGCACTCGCGTTCGAACCAGTGCATCCGGCTGGAAGATTCGAGTAACCCCATGCGAAGGGGGCAGTGCCGCCGGTCACCATGGCGCTCAGGTCCGTCGCGATACCAACGTCGACGCTCGTGTGCGAAAGGGCCACACTGGTCAGCGTCGGAAGCGCATTCACTTGGACCGATGCCGGGCCCGAGCTCGCCGCCTCGCCCCAGGCATCCGTCAGGGTGACGGTGGGTGCAAACGTGCCGGGTGTCGAGGGGGTGCACACAAGCACCAGCGTGGGTTCGCTGGCGCAGCCGGAGGGCAGGTCGTTCCAGCTGGCGGTGTACGTCCCCGCAGCCGGGGCGGTCGCCGTCAGGGTCACAGGGACCCCCACGTCCGTGTGGGCATGCGAGACTGTTGGCACCAAGACCTGGAAGGGCGTGATGATGGCGACCACAGTCCCTGGGCCGTTCACCGTCAGCGTGGAGGCACTATCATCCGCCGGGCTCGCGAAAAGATCGGAAGTGGCGCTCCAACTGTCAAACGTCGCGCCGGGCGCAGTCGCCGAAACGGAATATGATCCCGGAGCGAGCAGTAGAGTGGATCCGTTGGTAACGGACGACCCGTCGAGGCTGAGCGACCCGGCTCGAGCCGGGACTACTAGGAGCGTGACGCAGTACGTGATAGGCGCGAACTGAGCGATGAGCTCACCCGAACCGGCCGGGGTCACGCTCGTGTTGCCGTCCGAGGTCGAACCGACCGTGACGGAGTCATAGGTCGACCAGCCCGTGAATTCGTAGTCGGCGGCGGGAGCTGCGCTAATCGCATAGGGCTCGTCCTCAACGAGCGTGGAGTTTAGACTCCCGTTTCCGTAGCTATTGTCTCCGTTGAAGATGATGTGTCCGCCCGCAATAGGGCTCACCAGAAACGTCAGAGTTGCTGCCGCCCCGGGGCCGAATAGCACGTCGTCCGTTCCGGTCCGGTTTACTACGAGCTCTTCCGACCAGGTGCCCGGATTGCGGTTCCAGATTGTGGTCGGGGTGAGGGTAGACCAGGTCACAAAGCCCAAATTCTCGCCGGGGGCCGCGCTTACTGAGTAGTTCTCGCCTGGGATGACGGAGACGCTACCCCCAATTGGAACGAAGCCCAGCCCTTGAACTATCACCCCTGCCCCGGCCTCTGTGGAGCCAAACGTTACGGTGACCGGATCCGGGCTGAATACCGCCACGATTAGGCCGGCGGGGATCGACGCGCTTAGCGTTCCGTTCTCAAGCGTGATGTTCGTCGTGGCGCTGAAGTTGTCCATCAGACCGCTTTGCGTATAGTACCAACCGGCAAAGGTGAATCCTGTCTCCGGGGTCGCGCTAAGGTTGTAGGTCCCGACCCCGATCCAAGAAGAGGCTACCTTTTTGGCCGTCGTCAGGAAACCTCCGAGCGAAACAGTTCCGCCTCCGAACGTGTCATTCGCTGGGTCGTACGCAACGAGACCCACCCGGTCAGAGCTGCTCGACCGTGAGGCAAACGCCGTGATTGCCGAGCTTGAGCTCGCACCGGTAACCACGAGCGAGGTTAGGGGGAGGGCTGAAGTCCCGACCTTCAATCCCGTCGAAGAGGCCGACCATCCGGTGAAGTTGAATCCTCCGGCGGGGTACGCCAGAGCCGAGTAAATGCCTGGGGTCAAATCAAGCGTGCCTCCATTAGAGACAGTAGAGGTCCCGCCAGGCGGTGCAACCAGCAATCCGGACGTTAGGGCGACTTCCCC
>JASHOK010000025.1 GCA_030041175.1 Thermoplasmata archaeon
CCGATGGACTTCGCCGCCGCCTCGATCTCGTGCTTATCGAGGCCGATGAGCGGACGGACGATCGGCAGCTGGACAGACGCGGTCGCGGTCCGCATGTTGCTCAGCGTCTGGGACGCGACCTGGCCCAGCGCCTCGCCGGTCACCAGGAAGGTGGCCCCCTCTCGTTCAGCCACGCGTTCCGCCGAACGCCACATGAACCGTCGGCACATCACGCAGCCAACGTGTCGGTCGGTGTTCCGCATCAGCGTGATCTGCGTCGGTCCGTGGGGCAGCACGTACAGCGGCACCTTCCGTCCGAAGGTCCCCTCCAGTGCCCGCAGGTGGTCGACGACCTTCTCGAGCGGCGAATCGTCGGTGAAGGGCCGGTTGTCCATGTGGACGGCGGCCATTTCGTGGCCCTGTCGGAGCATGTAGTAGAGCGCCACCGGCGAGTCGATGCCTCCGCTCATCAGCATCACACCGCGGCTCATCGGAACCGGCGAGCGAGGACCGCGTATTTTACGGTGCGTAGCCGACGTTCCGCGTTAAATAGCGTTCCTCGGTGGTCCGTGCGTGACCGCTCCGGTACCGCCTGCGGTGGAGCTTTACCTCTTGGAGACCGGAGCCGGTGCGCCGGCCGTGCTGCTTCACGGGCTCGGCGGAGATCACACCGTATGGGAGTATCAGATTCCGACCCTCGCCAAGGCCTACCGCATCCTGGCACCCGATCTCCGAGGCCACGGGCGGTCACCGCTGCCGGAAGGGGCGACCTACTCATTCGCGGAGATGGAGGCGGACGTGCTCAAGCTGCTCGACGACCGAAAGGTCGGTGCGGCACACCTCGCCGGCATCAGCGGGGGCGGCCTCCTCGGCCTGCAACTGGCGCTGGACGCCCCAGATCGGTTCCGGAGTCTCGCGCTCTTCGGAGCCATGGGCCACATGGACAATCACACTCGGGCCGTAGGTCAGAACTGGGCCGACACTCTGCGCGATGAGGGTCCCGCGTCGTATTCCCGGCGGCTCGCCATGGACCTATTTGCCCCGGATTGGCTGGAGGCCAATCTGGACCTGGCCGAGCGCATCGCGAAATCCCAGGAGGAGCGGAACCTGCGCGGGGTCGTCCAGTGGGCCCTCGCGATGAAGGACTTCGACGTCCGGGCCCGGCTCGGCCGGATGCGCACCCCGACCCTCATCGTCCACGGCCTCGAGGACAACGTGGTCGATCCGTCTCACGCCCGTCTCCTCCGGCAGGCGATCCCGGGGTCGGAGGTCCGCCTGCTGCCGAACACCGGGCACATGGTCCCGATCGAGCGGCCGGAGGAAACGTCCCAGCTGCTCATCGACTGGTTCGGCCGGAACTCTGCGGCTTCGGCCGCCCACGGAACCCAATAAGAACGTCTGACGCCTTCACCCGGCGACGTCGATGGCAGACCCGTCCGTAGATCAACTCAAGGCCCGGATCGCCCAGCTGGAGCGACAGGTCGCTGAACTGACCGAGCGTCTCCAGGGGTACGAGCGTGCCAATCGGCCCCGGCAGGAGAATCCGGTCGACCGGAAGACGGTCTCGGAGAAGGTCGTCTACGACTGGCAGTCGTGACGGGGTCTGGGCCGGCCCGCATTGAGCCCTGGGACCGGCTCGGAGCGCGCTTGGTCGCCCTATCCTCCGATCCGGTGCCGCCCGACCAAGCCGACGCGGCGGTGCTGGTGTTGGCTCGTTCACACAACCGGGGCCTGGAAGTGCTCGCCGAGCAGCGCGCTCAGCAGGACGGGGACCCCTGGTCTGGCCAGGTGAGTCTCCCGGGCGGTCACAAGGAAAGTGGAGACCGCTCCCTGACCGAGACCGTCCTGCGAGAGCTGCACGAAGAGGTCGGCCTGACAGCGGACTCGGTCGAGGGCCCACCGAGGATCTTTGGGGTGCGTCGGGCGCGTCCGTCTGGCGTCCGAGTTGCCGTCTTCGTGGGGCGGGTCGCTCCCGCTCAGGACCCCTCGGCCCGAGCCGACTCGACCGAAGTGGCCGGAACCTTCTGGTTCCCGCTGGACCGCCTGCAGCAGATCGAGAGCCGGCCCCGGAAGACGGTCTTTGGGGAGATGCCGGTCGATACCGTCGAGCACGAGGGCCACATCGTGTGGGGCTTCACCCTGAGGGTCCTTCGGGAAGTGGCGGAGTGGCTCGACGCTCCCGCAACCAGTGGCGGCGAGGCCGGTCCGGCTCCGCCTGCCCGGAGCCAGGCGCTCTAGGACCCCCCGATCGGCACGCTTGGGCCCGCTCCCCGAGCGCGAACCCCTCAAAGATAAACAAAACGTTTATAAACCCTATTTAAATGGAACCGCGGGGGATTTGATGCCAAAAATCCGGATCGAGAACGTTGTCGCCTCGACCTCTCTGGGGGATGAGCTTGACCTCCAGTCGATCGCCTTGGGACTCGACGGTGCCGAGTACGAGCCGGAGCAATTCCCGGGACTCATCTACCGTTTGAAGCAGCCGAAGACGGCGATTCTCCTCTTCCGGTCGGGCAAGGTGGTCTGCACCGGCGCGAAGAGCATGAACGAGGTCGAGCAGTCGATCCAGACCGTATCGCAGCAGATCAAGAAGGGCGGCCAGAAGATCAACATGCATCCCCGCATCGAGGTCCAGAACATCGTCGCGAGCTCGGACCTGGGGGCGGAGATCAACCTCAATGCGATCGCCGTAACCTTGGGCCTGGACCGTGTGGAGTACGAGCCCGAGCAGTTTCCGGGACTGGTGTGCCGGATCGAGGAGCCTCGCGTGGTGGTGCTCCTCTTCGGCAGCGGCAAGCTGGTGTGCACCGGAGCCCGCAAACCCTCGGACGTCGAGCTCGCGGTGAACAAGATCACCGAAGAGCTGCGCGGGGCGGGTCTCCTCCGATAGACTCGCTCGGACGGGCGGCGTGACGCTTCCCGCCGGCCTGCCCGTGGTGGACCATCACTGCCACCTCTCGCCCGGCGGCGAGGGGGTTGCGGCGGCCCGCCGCTTCGAACGAGCCGGCGGGACGCATCTCTTTCTGACCACCCACAACTGGAACCATCGCCCGCTGAAGAGCGTGGACGACTACCGGACCCAGTTCGAGGAGATGGAAGCCTTAGCCCGACGGGTGCAGGCGGAGACCCGGGTAGGTGCGTCACTCGTCATCGCCCCGTACCCCGTCGATCTCGTCCGGATGTCCGAGGACCTGGGGGCCGGGCCGGCGGCGGACGTGCAGCTTCGGGCGCTCGACCTCGCCGGCCGGTGGGTCGATGAGGGGCGGGCCGTGGCCCTGGGCGAGGTGGGTCGGCCACATTTCGAGGTCGCTCCGGACGTCGCGGCGAGCGCCCGGGTCGTGCTCGAACATGCGTTCGAAGTCGCCCGCGACCACCACTGCCCCGCAGTCGTCCACTCCGAAGAGCTGGGAGCCGACGGGTATGCGGAACTCGCCACGCTGGCTCGGAAGGTCGGGCTTCCAACGGACAAGGTCGTGAAGCACTATGCCCGGAGCCGACTCTCCCCGGAGGCTCGAGCGGGGGTGACGCCCTCCTTTCTCGCCCGACGGGAAGCGGTTCGGGATGTACTGGGCGAAACGGGGCCCTGGTTTCTGGAGACCGACTTTCTGGACGACCTCGGGAGGCCGGGAGCCGTCCTGGACATTGCGACGGTCCCGAAGCGGGCGGCCTGGATCGCGCGGGAGCTGCCGGAGATGATCGACCGACTCCGGATTCCTTTCGTCGAGGCCGTACGCCGGGTGTATGGCTTCGTTCCCGCGCCGCCGCCGGAGCGGTCTCCATGAGCCGCCGGACTCCGGGCGTTCTGATTGCGATCGAAGGCATCGATGGGGCCGGCAAGTCGACCCTCCAGCGGGCCCTGGCCGAGAAGTGGCGCCGAAGGGGTTTCCGGCTGCTCCTGGCAGCCGAGCCTTCGAAGGGACCCTATGGGCGTCGGGCGCGCAACGCCGCCTCAGGAGATCCCTGGAGCGCGGCCCTGGCGTTCACGGAGGACCGGCGGCACGCCCGCCGCGCCGTCGAGGCTGCCCTCCGGGCTGGTCGGGTCGTGCTCCAGGATCGCTCCTTCTACTCCACTCTGGCCTACCAGGGGAGTGCGCTGCCCCCGGCGCAGCGCCGAGCGCTGACCGCACTCCAGCGGAAAGTTGCTCGGACCCCGGATCGGGTGCTATGGCTAGACCTTCCGGTGAGTCGGGCTACCCGACGCATGGCTCGTCGCGGGCTCCGGCGGGAGGCGACTGAGGCGGCGGCCGTGCTGGGCCGTGCGAGAACGGCCTACCGCCGGTTGGCACGCGGACGCCGCTGGATCCGCCTCGATGCCCGGCGCACTCCTGCCCGGCTCGCCGATGCCGCAGACCGGGCGCTGGCAGCGTGGCTTTCCCGTCGGACGCGAGCGTCTCGGAGTGCAGCTTAATCCCTCCGTGCCTACCCCCGCTCCGCGCTGTCATGCCGAGTATCCTCGTTCGGGAAGAGACGCTCGACCCCGGGTTTGTGCCTCCGAACCTGCCCGGCCGGGAACGGGAATATCAGGCGCTCGAGGAACGGTACCGGACCCGCCTGGCTCGGGGGGTCCCGTACCACTCGCTGATCACTGGCGGTGTCGGGAGTGGCAAGACGGCGCTGGCCCGTCGCCTTTCCGCCGATCTGAAGGACCGGGTAAAGATCGGGGGTCTGACGATCCACCCGCTCTACGTCAACTGCTGGCGTCGGGCGAGCGACCGAACGGTGCTCCTCGACCTGCTTCGGGGCGTGGGGGTCTCGCTGCCGGACCGGGGCTATGGCCTTTCCGAGATGCTCGACGTGTTCGAGCAAGGCATCCGGCGAGACCCGCGACATCTGCTCATCGTGCTCGATGAGGTCGGGGCCCTCGTTCGCCAAGGCACGAAGCTGGTCTACCTCCTGTCTCGAGCGCATGAGGTAGGACTCGGGTCGATCTCCCTGGTGCTCATCGCCCCCGACGACGTCCTGCCGTTCCTCGACGCGGCGAGTCGTTCGTCGTTCGGAGTCACGCATCGGCTGCACCTTCCACCCTACTCAGTCGAGCAGCTCGAGGTGATCCTCGCGGCCCGGGCCAAGCTCGCTCTGCGCGGCGGGTCGTACAGCCCCGAGGTCCTGGCCCAGGTCGCCCGGACGGCAGCCACCTCCGGAGATGCCCGGTTCGCCCTCGAGGTCCTGTCCAGCGCGGCCCAGGCCGCGGAGGCAGACGGACGGAACGAGGTCAGCCCGGAGGATGTGCGAGCGGCCAAGGGCTCGATCGCGCCCACCCTGACCGAGGAAAAGTTGACCGGGCTTTCGGA
>JASHOK010000026.1 GCA_030041175.1 Thermoplasmata archaeon
CGAAATCATGAACAAGTCTTGGAAGGACAGCGCCTTCCGCAACTGCTTGTCCGATGAGTCCGCTACCAGGACCTGGTCTTCGCTCGCAGCACCCACGGCGGAAACGTTCGTTGTCGCCATGATAGGGTCTAGCGCGGCCGATTAACCTTCAGCTATTTAGTCGCTTATGCGCGAGTTATCCGTCCCTCGGAGCGTCCCGCCTCCCGCCGGACTCGTCCCAAAGTCCTAGTAGTGCTTCTGGTTCCCGGCTGCCGCATCCCGGCACTCATTCGGGGCGGTTCTGCCCTCGGATTTAGGCCAGCCAGGATAAGCGATCGACGGCTTCTCTCTCCGGGGACGACATCGTGCCGACGAGGTATCTGCTGGTGGTCACCGCCGGAGACGAGGTTGCCGAGCGTATCTCGACCGGCTGGGGTACTCCGCCGAGCACCGGCGATTTCGTCGAGGGATCCCCGATCCGACGGCTTTCGGCCGACATCGAGCTCCTCCACCGCCCGGGCCTGCACGTCGAGGACTCGGCCCTCGGGCAGCTTCTTCCCTTACGGCTCCGCGCGACTCCCGTTGTGTTCCCGTCTCGACACCGCAGCGAGAGCGGCGTCCCGTGCCTGACTGTCCACCCCCTCGGGAATCTCGGCCCTTCGGCGGAAGTCGGGGGGGAGCCCTTCCGTCTCGTTCCCCCTGCGGCCCGGCTCATGGCCGACGCTCTCCGGGGCCTCGCCGAACCGGCCGCGGCACTCGGAATTCCAGCGACCTACGAGGCAACGCACCACGGCCCGCTCTTGCACCAGCCGGCGTTCTTTGTGGAGATCGCAGAAAGCCTGCCGCGAGAGGCGTCAGATCGGGCCGCACAAGCCGTCGCCGGGGTGCTCAGCGACCTAACCGAGGACGCTTCGGACCGAGTGGCCATCGGCGTCGGCGGGGGGCACTACGCCCCGCACTTCACCGAGCTTGCACTCGGCCGGCACTGGGCATTTAGCCACCTGGTCCCGCGCCACGCTCTCGCGACCGTGACTCCGGAGGTCCTGCATCAGCTCCGAGAGGGTGCGCCGCCTCCCGAAGGAGCTGTGTTCCAACGGGCCACCGACGCCGGTGCGCCGGAGTGGCGCGGATGGGGACCCCACCTTCGGGATGGGGATGCGACCCCTCGACCGACGGGACAGCCGTGACGAGCCTTACTCGGACTCGCTGCGACGCTTTCCGGGACGTTGGTACATCACGGCGCCGCTTCGGTACACCGCTTTCCCGATCCGGAGGGTCTGCGCCGAGGCAAAGCGCGGGGCTTTCTCCGCGAGCATGAGGCTCTCGACGACCTGACGGAAGAGGGCGCTCTGGTTGATTTCGGGGTGGCGCTCCAGAAACTCGTTCTCTTCCGACGTGATGGTGATGTTCTTTCGCAGCATCCCGACTATATCCGCATGGGTGCGGGCTTTCCCGGGCATGCGCGGCCGAAGACGGTATTGAGTATTTATACGTATTCGGCCAGCGGCGGTCCTACCGAGCCGGTGGTCCCGCCGTAACCAGGGCGGTCTCCCCGGCCCGGAACTCCGTCTCGGCAACTTTACGCAGCTCCCCGGGCGAAAGGCCTCGCAGGGTCGCCGGCCACCGCCGATAGAAGTCGAGCGGCAAGCGGTGGTAGGCCGCCTCCACGGCCAGTTCGTGGGCGGAGGCCGTGGTCTCCAGCTCCAGCGGGAGCGAGCCCAGCGAGCTCTCGCGGATCCGGTCGAGTTCCCCCCGACCGATGGTCTCCGTCGAGAGGCGCTGGACCTCCGTGCGCATCAATCGAACGACACGGTCTCGAGTCGCCGGATCGGTACCCGCGACCGCCTCCCAATAGCCGCCCCAGCGCATCGCCTCGAGTTCGCTGGACGCATGGTAGGCGAGGCCGTGCCGCTCTCGCACGCGCTGGAAGAGCCGGGACAGTAGCGGTCGTCCCCCCAACACTTCGTTCAGCAGGAAGAGGGCCGGGTAGCTGGGGTCCGAACGGGGGCGGGACGGTGCGCCGAGGCGAACCGCGACCTGGCTTTGGCCGGGAATCGATACGTGGAGCGGCTCACGGATCGGGGTGCCGGCAGGAAGACTCGGTGGGGCAGGCCCCGGCCGGAGGTCCGACCCCGGAAAGAAGGCGGAGAGTTCTCGCACGAGGTCCCGGTGGGGTGCGGATGCCGTCAGGACGAGCAACCCCGAGCGGTTGGGGTAGTGCTGGCGGTGGAATCGCTCGACAAGGCCGAGGGTAATCCGGTCGACGGACCTGGGCGTGCCAATGCCGGTGAGGCGGTAGGGATGTCCCTTCGGGAATACCCGGGCGAGAAGTTCGCGGTCCGCCCTGAGGTCCGGCTGCACGCGCTGGCGCAGCTGGCGCTCCCGAACCTGCCGAAGTATCCGGGCTAGCTCGTCTTCGGAGAAGGTCGGACGGAGCACCGCGTCGGCAAATATCCGGAGAAGTGGCTTCCAGGCATCCGTCGGCCCCCAGAGCCCCACTTCGGCAGATTCCGGGTCCGTCGAGCTGATGAGGGAGCCGCCGAGACGGTCCAAGGTACGCGCGAGACGTTCGCGGGTTCGGCCGCCGGGCCGGGTGACCAGCAGTCGGGCAGTGACCGTCGCGAGTCCCTCTGGCCCGCCGTCCTCGTAGCCCCAACCCGCGGGGCCGACAAAGGTGACGGCAAAGGAGCGGGCAGAGGCCGGGGCGGGCTGCAGCAGGACCTCAAGGTCGCTCCGCAGCCGGTCGCGAGCGAGGTCCAGCGGACCTCCGGAGCGGGTCATGAGCCGACCTCCGCCTGCGGCACGTATCGGACAGTCACGCTACCATCCTCCCGGAATAGGTGGCGTGCGACCTCCCGGGCCTCTTCGCGGGTCACCCGGAGTAGCTGACGAAGGAGCGTCGGCTCGCGACTTAGGCTCCCCTGGATTCCGAAGAAGCCGAGCCGGAAGCCGGACCGGGTACTGCCTTCGTAGCACAGCTGAGCACCCCGGGCCACCGTGGCGCGGGCATCCGCCCACTCGGAGGCCGTCGGACCCTCACGACACAACCGGCGAACTTCGGTGCGAAGCGCCTCCTCAACCCGGTCGATCGGGATCTTCGGTGCCGCCTGGGCTTCCACCGAAAAGAGTGCAGGGTAGAGCCGGGGCCGGTAGTCGCTCGAGGCACGGACGGCCAGCCCCGTGCGCACGAGGCGGCGGTAGAGCCGGGAGTTCGGGTGCTCACTCGACCGGGACCAGAAGGGCTGGGGTGCGAAGAGACTCGTCTCCCCCCCGAGAATCTGGTCGAGCATCATGGCCGGGGCCACTTGGGCTCCGTCGATTCCAGGCGCCGACCACGCCACCTCGAGGAGGGAGGTCGAGCCCGGACCCGATAGCTCTCCGCTCCGGGCCCCGCGGATGGCCGGTTCCTTGGCGCGGACGGCTGTCGGGGCTCCCGTGGAGGGCATCGACCCGAATCGGCGCCGGACTTGTTCCCAAGCCACCGTCGGGTCAAAACCGCCGGCGAGAACCAGGAGGGCGTTGCGGGGACCGTAGTACTTTCGGTAGTAGTCCGTCACCGCGGAGGGCGGCATGGCCGCCATGTCGTGGGCGTAGCCGAGCGGGTCCCATCGATACGGATGGTGTCGGTAGGCGAGAGCATGCAGCTCTTCTTCGACTCGGAACTCCGGCCGGTTTTCGTTCCCCTCGCGTTCCGATTGGATGATCTCCCGCTCTCGGTTCGCGTCAACCGGCCGCATACGCGCCGAGAGCATTCGGTCGGACTCCACGCGGAGGGGAACGTCCCAGTGGGATCGAGGAACGGTCGCGAAGTACGCCGTGAAGTCGTTGTCGGTAAACGCATTGGACGTCCCGCCGATCGAGAAGATTGCGCGGTCGATCTCGCCCTTCCGGAAGTGTGGCGACCCTTGGAACATCATGTGCTCCACCCAGTGACTGACGCCGGTGATCCCGGGATGCTCGTTGACCGAGCCGACCCGGTACCAGACCCATGTGCTCACGGTCGGGGACCCACGATCTGGGGCGAGGATGACGTCCAGACCGTTCTCCAGACTCCGTCGGGTCACCGGGGTGGGACTTCCCGCGATTGGTCGCACAAAAGCTCGGGAGTGTGGTCCCCTTATAACGGGGGACTGACGGTCCGGCCCGTTCTGGAGCACAAATCGTTAAGACCGGGCGGCCCCCAGCGAGCCGCGTGCGGCCCGTCCTGCGGCTGGTCCGTTTCGGGAATACCGCGGTCTCGTTCGTGGGTACGCTCGTCGGCGGAGTAGCGGCCCGGGGCGTCGGGATCGCCCTTTCCGAGACGGCCTGGGCCTTCCTGGTCCTTGCGGCGTTCTCCACCGCCTTCGTCACTGCGGGCGGCAACATCATCAACGACCTGCTCGACCAGGAGTCTGACCGTGTGAACCACCCGGACCGGCCGCTCGTGACGGGGGAGATCTCCCGCCGGTCGGCTCAATACCTCGCGGTGGGTTTCCTCGCGGGATCGGTTCTCGTCGCCGTACCCGTGGCCTTCCGCCAGCCGCTCGTGGGAGTCTTCCTTGCCGCGGCGTTGATCGCTCTCCTTGCGTACGAGTTCCGGTTCAAGGCCGTGGGCTTTGGCGGGAATCTGCTGGTGGCGTTCCTCACCGGCCTCGTCTTCCTCTACGGCGGTGCAGCCGTCGGGATGCCTCAGGCCGTGCTTCCGTTCTGCTTCATGGCCTTCTTCGCGACACTCAGCCGGGAGGTCATCAAGGACATGGAGGATCTCACGGGGGACGTCAACCGGTCGACATTGCCCCGGGTCCGGGGCCTGGGCTTCGCCGGGGCGGTGGCCCGGGCATCGGTCGTTGTCGCCCTTGCACTCAGCCTGCTGCCGCTGGTGGTGCTCGTGCGTCTGGACAGCGTCGCGGGAATTATGTACGCGGCATTTGTCCTCGTGGCAGATGCGCTGTTCGTCGTCTCGGTCGCCTGGCTGCCGAACCGATTGCATCTGGAACAGACGGTGAGCAAGGGCGCCATGGCGATTGCGCTCTTCGCGTTCCTGGCGGTCGCCTTCCGGTAGGCTCGCGATGGGGCGGGTTCTGGACTATCTCACGAAGAAGCTCGAGCGAGGGCCGCTCCACATGACCCTCATCGACCCCGACAAAGCCAGCGGAGCGGCGGCAGCCCAAGTAGCCGCCGCCGCGGTCGCCCTCGGCTCGGACGCGATCATGCTCGGGGGCTCGACCGGAATCTCGCCCGAGGGAATGACTGCGACGGCGAAGGCTGTCAAGGAGGCCGTGGCGGTGCCCACGATCATTTTCCCAGAGAGCCCGGCGTCGGTGACTCCGGCGGCGGATGCGATCTACTTCATGAGTCTGCTGAACTCGCGCAGCGTCGACCGAGTCATCCGGATGCAGGCCCGCTCGGCGCTCGAAATCCAGCGACTGGGCCTGGAGCCGCTCGCGCTGGGATACATCATCGTTGCCCCGGGCATGCGCGTGGGCGAGGTCGGCCAGGCGGACCCGGTGCCCCGCGACAACGCTGCGTTGGCCCAGTCCTATGCGCTCGCGGCGGAGTATTTGGGCATGCAATTGGTCTACCTGGAGGCCGGTTCCGGAGCGCCGGCGCCCGTCCCTCTGGAGATGGTTCAGGCCGTGCGGCGCGTCCTCCACATCCCGTTGATCGTGGGAGGAGGAATCCGCTCCGCCGAAGAGGCGCGGGCGCTGCTGCGCGCGGGGGCTCAGATCCTGGTGACGGGAACGGTGGCGGAGCAGCAGGGTATCGGGCCTGCCTTCGAAGGCATCCTCGCCGAGGTTCGGAGCGCGCGTGGCGACTGAGAACGCCGGCTTCGCGCACAGCGCGGCCGAGGATCGTCAGAACCGGCTGTACTCCCGGTTCTTCTTCCGGGCACCAAGAACCGGAGTCGCCATCGGCTTCCTCGTCGTTATCACCCTGCTCGATGCCGTCCTGGTCTGGGCCTCCGGCGTGTCCCTCGCGCGGTTCCTAGAGATCTGGGGGATCGTCTTTCTGGTGCCGGCGCTGGTGGGCACGCTGCTCACGACGCCGATCGCCAATGCGCTGGGAGGCCGGTTCCCATGGCACCGGAACGCCCTTCTGGGGCTCATGTCGGCTCTACTGCCCGTGCCAATCCTTCTGGTTTGGCGGGGAACGGCACTCGCAATCGGCCACCTGCCCGTGAGCGTTCCACTGATCCTGCTTTTCGCTCAGGGGCCGACGCTCTGGTTCCGGCACATGACGATCTTTGGAGTATCAAACTCGCGGCACCCGGAGTCGCTGCCGGCCTCGCTGGTGACGCCGGTTCTCTCGATACTCGCGGTCGCTGCCGTGTTCGCGCCGGACGCGGCGGCTCTGGTGGCGGCGGCGGTGTTCCTTCTGCTGGGCTTCCTGTGTGCTGCGCTGCTCCTGCGCGCCGCGGATCGGCCACTGCGCCGAGAGTTCGGTTCCTCCGGCGTCGCCTTCATCCGGCCGCTCATCGAGCACGTCGGAAGTCGAGATCCCGCTGCCACCCAGACCCTGGAGAACTTCTTCGCCGGCTTTGCCGTGAAGGCCAACCTGCGGGTCACCGCGGTCCAATTCCGGTCCGCGAGCGGACCGGTGGCCACGATCGCCCTCCCAGCCGTGCACCCCGGCCCGTTCGCCGCGCTGGGGGCCAGCAACCTTCCCCAGAAGCTGGAGGACGAGCTCGGCCAGGGCCAGGGCATGATCTTCGTCCCGCATACTCCGTGCAACCACGACCTGGACCTGCCGACCGGGGCGGAAGTCCACCGGGTCGCCGACGCGACCGCCCGCCTTCTTCAGAACCTCCCTGCACCCGCTTCGACGGAAACGAGTCCCTTGCTGGGCGGAGTCCCGGGCAGTTGGGCCCGTGCGCAACGGCTCGGCGACGCAGTTCTCGTGGTCGCTTCGCAGGCTCCCGACCCCACTGACGACATTGCCTACGCAATTGCGGACCGACTCGTCGACGAGCAACGGAAGGCCGGCGGGCCAACCCTCGCGCTGGTCGACGCGCACAACTCCTACAAGGAGGACCTGGGTGACTTGACGTACGGTTCGCCCGGAGCGCAGCGACTGGCGGCAGACGTCCGGGGCGCGGTGAACGCGGCCGTGGAGGCCGCGAAGCCGGGAGAGCTACAGGTGGGCGTGGCCTTGCGCACAGGGTTTTCTGTCGGTCGTGATGGCATCGGCCCCGCCGGCGTACGGGCACTCGTCGTGGACACCGCGGGCCGCCGGACGGCGTACGTCCTGATCGACGGAAACAACCTGCTCCAGGGCCTGCGGGAGCGACTCCTCCAAGCGCTCGGGGGAGTCGTGGACGACGCCGAGGTCATGACGACCGACAACCACGTCGTGCACGAAGTGGACGGCGGGATCAATCCGGTCGGCGAGCGCATCGGCTTCGACCTCCTCTGCGACACGGTCCTCGGCGTGGTCCGGGACGCCCTGACCCACCTGCAGCCTGCGGAGGTCCGCGTCGGAAGTCAGGAGATCCCCGATGTTCCCGTGCTCGGCCCAGATTGGACCGCTCGGCTTTTGACCTCCCTCGGTGACACGCTCTCGATGTTCTCGAATGCGTTCCTGATGACCTTCCTGTTGCTCATCGCGAGTTCGACGGTCCTCCTGGCGTTCCTGCGTTAGGGGCCTCGATGCCGAGCGAATCACCGGTCGATGCGCCACCCGCCGCCCGCGCGGCCCTTGGCGACCCGGAGGCCTTCGGTCTTCTGCGAGACCTGGTCGGCCTCGCGACCACCAACCTGGACGACCCGTCGCATGGCCGGTGGGAGAAACCCCACTACGAAGCGGCCGCAACGTATCTCGTGGAAGTCGCTCGGCGGTGGGGGCTTGCGGCGCGAATCTTCGACCCGCTGACCGACCTCCCCGGCGCGGCGGACCTCCATGGAGTCCCACGACCGAACGTGATCGTCGACCTGGACGTGGGTGCCCCGGAGCGCGTTATTGTCATGGCGCACTTCGACGTGGTGCCGGTGCCCACCGAGCAGCTGTCTCGGTGGAAGAGCCCGCCGCATCGGCTGACCTACCGGCCGGACGGCCGGTTCTATGGCCGGGGCTCGGCCGACGACCTGGGGAGTGGCGTGGTCTCCTCCCTCATCGCGGCGAAACAGCTCCGCTCCAACCCGGCCCTCCACCGGAACCTGCGGCTGCTCCTCTGCTGCGACGAGGAGACCGGAGGAGCCGGCGGCATCGAGATGATCAAGGCCCATGACAGTCGACTGCCGCCCGGAGACCCGGCCCGATTCCTGACCTCAGAAATTGTACTGATTCCCGACGGAGACCCGCACGCGACCGCCGGGTCCTCCGGCTTGGTCTTCCTCGACGGTCGCTTCGCACGACCGGCGCCGCTCCCCAGAGTACTGGCGTACGGACAGGCCCTCGTGAGCCTCGATGGCCTCGCCAAGACCTGGATCTCGCCGTTACACTCCCCGGATTGGCCCGATCACGGAGCCCCAAGCCCCTACATCACGGGACGCGCAACCGTAACCAAGTGGGATGCGGCGAGCGTGGGCCCGACGGCCACGAGCCGACCCCGCGTGTCGGCGGTACGGGCCGAGACCGATGCAGTCAACCAGGTCGCCCAGAGCGTTACTGTCGTGTTTTCCGGCCCGAGTGCAGCCCTGTCCGAGCTGCCCGACCAGCTCCGGTCATTCGTTTCAGCGCCCTACCGCCTCGACGTCGGAGCGGCGACCTCGCTGACCATTCCGCCGGGCGGCGTCGCCATCTCGGTCATCGGGCAGAGTACGCATGCCGGGTACCCGCACCGGGGGCACAACCCAGTGCCCGCGACTCTCTCGGTTCTCGACCGGGCGCTGCAGGCGGGCCTCATCGATGACACCGCTCTCCTCGACGTGACGTTTTCCGTCGACCTTCGACTCACCCCCGAAATGCCGATGGAGTCGGGCCTCACGGCCGGGTTGCAGTATGTTCGAGCGTGGTCTCAGGCGCACGACCCCGAGGCACTGGTGGAGGCCCCTCCCGGGAAAAGCCGCGGCGGCTATGCCCTTCCGCCCGACCATCCGGCCCTGCTCAAATTGGAGCGAATCCTTCACGACGTGTTCGGCGCGAGCGGGGTGTACGGCGAATACGGTGGAACGGATGCCAGTAGTCTGATCGGGCTCACGACGTCCAGTGGGGCACCGCTGCCGGCGCTTGTCTTTGGGCTAATGGACCGCACCTCTCACATCCACGAAGCCGAGGAGAACCTGGACCCGGCGGGCGTGGCCCGGGTCACCGAGACCATCCGCCGCTTCGTGCTGGAACCCTAGGGGGTCCGGGGAGTGGTCAATCCCCTCCTTGAGGTACTCATCGGAGTCCTCTGGGTCCTGACCCCGGTGTACTCGGCGAACGCCCTCGCTACGATTCCTCGGGGCCGAGGACCGGCGATGGACTTTGGTCGAAACTGGACGGACGGCCGGCGGATCCTGGGGCCCTCGAAGACCTGGTCCGGCTTCTGGTTCGGGACCCTGGTCGCGGTCCCGATCGTGCTACTCCAGGCGTGGCTGATCCTGCACGCGCCCCCGAATCTCAAGCTCGTCCCACCCTACGCCTCGTCGGTTCTCGACGCCGTACCGGTCGCCTTCCTGTTGACCGGCGGCGCGATGATGGGGGATGCAGCGGGCTCCTTCCTCAAGCGTCGCCTGGGCTATTCGAGCGGGGCGCGCGTCCTGGGCCTCGACCAACTCCCCTTCGTCCTGCTCCCGATCGGCGTGGGGTTGATCGTCTATCCGAGTGTCTTTGTCCCCGTGTTCTTCTCGTGGGAGGCGCTGTTATGGGTTCTCCTGCTCACCCTCGGGCTGCACACGCTGTTCAACTGGATTGGGTTCAAGATCGGAACCAAGAAGGTACCGTGGTGAAGGGATGAGCGACTCAGCACCGGCCGACGAGCGGAAGCGGATCGTCGACATCCTAGTGGCCAGCGGTGCCGTCCGATTCGGCCAGTTCACCTTGGCGTCGGGGCAGACCTCCAACCTCTACATCGACGTGAAGCGCGCCTGGACCGACCCGAAACGGCTGGCGACGCTGGCCGAGTCGCTGGCGCGGAGGGTTGGCGACGCTCAGAGGCTGGCCGGAATGGAACTCGGTGCGGTGCCGCTCGTGGTCGCGACTGCGCTCCGAACGGGACTGCCGTATGTGGTGATCCGGAAGGCTGCCAAGGATCACGGGACCAAGCAGCGATTCGAAGGCGAGGTTCCCGCCGGTGCCCACGTCCTACTGATCGAGGACGCGAGTTCGACGGGTGGCTCGGCGCTCGAGTCAGTCCGAGTCATCCGGGAGGCCGGGGGACTCGTCACGGAGGCGTTGGTGGTCGTGGACCGGGAGATGGGCGCCATCGACCGGCTCCGGTCCGAAGGCGTCCACCTCGTGCCGCTCGTGACGGTGAGCGAGATCCCCGGGGCCCGGGCGTGACGGGACTCGTCCAGGACGACGCCACCGTTCAGATCGGCGACCCGTCCGAGGCGGGTACGATCTTCGGGCGTGGCTTCTTCGGTACCATCGGCGACGCCGGCCTCCGACTCGACCGGGCCGAATCGCTCTATCTCGTCGAGATGGGGCGGTTGCAGATCCGCGACGGAGCGAACCGCGACCTGGACTGGGCCGGCCTGTTCCGGCGCGCGCTCCGGGCGGAGCCCGGCTTTGGGGTGCGCTACCTCGTGTATCGGGACCTGCGGCAACGCGGCTACGTAGTTCGGGCCGCGCCGGCACCGGTGGCCTACTCCGTTCTACCCCGGGGAGGTATCCTGCACAAGACCCCGGCACGGTTCTGGGTGGAGGCCGTCTCCGAGCGAGAGCCGTTCAACCTGCACGCGCTGGAGCTGCTCGCCGAAAAGGCCCTGGGAGCCAAGAAGCAGCTGCTGGTCGGAGTGGTCGATGAAGAATCGGATCTGACGTACTATCGCGTACGTCGTCCGCGGCCGTCGGGAGCCCTGCCGGCACTCGCCGGAGGAGGGACGGTTCCGGGCCTGCTGGGCGAGGACCGCGTCCTGGTCTTCGACGCTCGCGGTGTCGAGGAACTGGGTCGCGAGCTCGCGTACGGGAGTCGAATCGGGCACCGGTTGGAGCTGAGCCTCCTCGAGGCCGCGTACCTCGTGGAGGCGGGCGTCCTGCACCTTCGCGACGCCCGGTCGCGTCGGGCGGTCTCCCCGGAGCAGCTCGTCCGACGGGCGCGTCGTCTGGAATCCGAATTCGACGAGCGGCTTGCAGTCTACCGTGCTCTTCGAAAGCGGCAGCTCGTGGTCAAAACGGGATTCAAGTACGGGGCTCACTTCCGCGCCTACCCGCGGAACCCGGAGCACTCCCACGCCCGCTATCTCGTCCATGCGGTCGAGGACGGCTACGCCTCCACCTGGTCGGAGATCGCGCGTGGCGTTCGCGTGGCTCAGGGAGTCCGGAAGGAGTTCTTGCTCGCGGCGGTCGGCGGAGCCCACCCCGAGCCGGTCCGATTCCTCTCCCTGGAGCGAATCCGGCCCTAGCACCACGATCGCCGCTAGCCAGGGTGGCCGTGAGCGACCCCAGTCCAGGGTCGGAGGAAGTGCTGGATACCGGCCGGGTCAAGGGACCGGGCAAGTCGTTCTTCAATCGCCGTTCCGACGACCGCCCCGTCCGCGCCGCTGCGGCCGACCGAGCGGAGGTCCGAGGCCCGGCGGACCCCGAAGCCGAGCAGCACCGGTAGGTCGGGTCGAGCGGCATGGACGGACGCCACCTGCCGCCGGAGGGATTCGGCATCGGACGCCGGGCCCGTGCCCGTCGTTCCGTACCGGCTGACCAGGTAGAGAAACCCCGAAGATACCTCCGCCAGCCGCCGGAGGCGCGACGGCGTGCTCGCGGGGGAGCCCATCTGCACGAGCGAGATCCCGGCGTCCCGAGCTGCCTTCCGCCAAGCGCCGCTCTCCTCTAACGGCAGGTCGGGCACGATGAGGCCGGAGCCGCCGGCCTCAGCGATCTCCGCCATCGCAGGGACGAGGCCGCGATGCCACACCGGGTTCGCGTAGGTCATGACGGCCACCGGTAGCTCCCGAGAGACGACCTCGAGCACGCGGAGCAGATCCTCCCATCGAGTGCCGTGCTGGAGCGCCCGCGACGCCGCCCGCTGGAGCACGGGGCCGTCGGCGACAGGGTCGCTGAACGGAAATCCGAGCTCAAGTCCGGCGACGCCCGCCGAACGGCACGCCCGTGCGAGCGGGCCCATGGCACCTCTTCGCCGGGCGTCGAGCATGAAGTAGACCAGGACCGAGGCCCGACCCTCGGTCTTCCGTCGGGCCAAGCACTCAGCGATCGGCTCCGGTGTCATGTCCGAGCACTACCTGCAGGTCCTTGTCCCCGCGTCCCGAAAGGGTGACCACGATCCGCTCTCGCTTGGGCCGGCGTCGGGCCGCCCGAACGGCGGCGTAAATCGCATGGGCCGGCTCGAGGGCCGGTAGGATTCCCTCATCCGCCGCCACCCAATGGAAGGCCGCAAGAGCGTCCCGGTCCCGGACGGACTCGTAGCGGACACGGCCCGAGTCTCGAAGCATGGCATGTTCGGGCCCGACGCCCGCGTAATCGAGGCCGGCAGAGACACTCTCCGTGTCCCGCACCTGACCGTCCGAATCCTGGAGGACGTACGTGTACGCCCCATGCAGGATGCCCGGAGATCCCCGGAGCAGCGACGAGGCGCCCGGCCCTCGGCCGGCGCCCCCCGCTTCCACGCCGAGCAGCTCGACCGCAGTGTTCAGCAGAGGGTGGAAGGTGCCGATCGCGTTGCTGCCGCCTCCGACGCAGGCGACCACGAGGTCGGGGAGCTTCCCCCAGCGAGACACGGACTGTCGCCGGATCTCACGTCCGATCACGCTCTGAAAGTCGCATACGAGAGAGGGAAAGGGATGCGGACCGACCGCGGAGCCGAGGACGTAATGCGTCGTCCGGACGTTCGTGATCCAGTCCCGCAAGGCTTCGTTGATGGCGTCCTTGAGGGTTTCGCTCCCCGACGTGACCGGATGTACGGTCGCCCCGAGCAGCCGCATCCGCTGGACATTCGGCGCCTGCCGCTCCATGTCCCGTCGGCCCATGTACACCTCCGTCGGAATGCCGAGGGCGGCCCCCAGCATCGCCGTCGCGACCCCGTGTTGGCCGGCCCCGGTCTCGGCAATGAGCCGATGCTTTCCCATGCGGCGCGCGAGCAGGCCCTGCCCGAGAGCGTTGTTGAACTTGTGCGCCCCCCCGTGAACAAGGTCCTCACGTTTGAGCCAGATCTCGGCGCCACGGCCCCGCCGCGTCAAGTGTTCCGCGAAGTACAGCGGCGTGGGTCGGCCGCCCAAATCCCGAGACCAGCGCCGGAGCTCGTCGCGAAATCGCGGGTCCCGTCGGGCCTCCTGCCACGCGACCTCGAGCTCCTGGAGCGCAGGGATGAGGGTCTCGGGGACGTAGGCTCCTCCGTAGGCCCCGAAGCGTCTAGGCATGCGACTGCTCCCACGCCTCCACGGCGGAGAGGAACGCGCGCATCCGGTCGAGGTCCTTGACTCCCGGAGCCCGTTCCACTCCCGAGGAGACGTCCACGCCCCACGGGCCCACCGTGGTCAGCGCCTCTCCCACGTTCTCGGGAGTAAGGCCCCCCGCCAGCACCAGCTTCCGACCCGGCGCTTTCTGGACGAGCGTCGCGCAGACCTGCCAATCGGGCCGCTGGCCGCTGCCACCAGGAAGCGGGCCCCCCGCCGCATCGAGGTGGATCCTCGGAAAGGACTCCGCAGGGGGCAGCTCCGGAATGGCGCCGGCATCCGGAGTAACCGGAATCGGCAACGACGGAACCAGATGGTGGATCTCTAGGAAGTCGAGACCCTCCGGGATCTTGCCGTGCACCTGAATGCGATCGACTCCGACTTCGTCGAAGATCTTCCGAATCAGGTCGGCTGAGGGGTCGACCACAACGGCCCACGCCTCGGCGCCGCCTGGCACCTGGCCCACGAGGTCGACGGCCTGAGACACGGTGAGATTTCGGGGAGACGCGGGGACGTCGATCACGAAACCGGCCGCTCCTCCCTCCGGGACCAGCGCCAGCGCGATGGGTTCGGTCAGGCCACAGAATTTCACGAAGGTTCTCATCGGCTCACCCGGTCGACCGGACCCTGAGTTCCCGGAGGAAGCGGATCGGGTCCGCAGCCCGCGCGAAACCGGTCCCGACCAAAAGACCGTCGGCTCCCCAGCTCCGGAACCGCTCCGCCTCCGCGGGTGTCGAGACGCCGCTGAGGCCCAGGGTCGGCCGGTGCGCGCCCGCAGCCCGGAGTGTCGCTTCGGCGATCTCCGGATCGAACCGAAGCGTGTCCAGGTCCCGGAGATTAACCCCGTAGAGATCCACGGCGATCTCGTCGGCGACCGGCCACTCCTCGACGCCGTGGAGTTCAAGGAGGACCTCCAGGCCGCGGGCGCGGGCCAGAGCGGCCAGCTCGGATAGTGGCAGCTCCAGGAACCCCCCGGTCTCGAGACGGGCGATGAGCAGAACGGCGGAGGCGCCGGAGCGGTAGGCTGCCTCCACCTGACGCGGGTCGATGACAAAGTCCTTGAAGAGGACCGGCAGCCCGCTCCGCCGGACCACGTCCGCCACCTCGCGCGGAGACCCACGGAACGACGGCCCGGTGGCCAGACACGACAGCCCGTCCGCTCCGCCCGCGTGAACCGCTGCGACGAATGCGTCCAGCGGCATCGACGGTAGCGTCGGCTCCGTCGAACCGGGAGACTCGTGCTTTCGTTCGACCAGGACCGCCCAGCCGTCCGGGGCATTGAGGACGGCCTGGCGAAGACTCGGTGCGCGCACGCGGGGAACCTCCGGAAGGCCCTCCAGGTACCCTGCCGACGCCACGTCGGCTGCTACCCGCGGCAGGAGGTCTCCCAGAAACGCCATCGTCAGCGCTCGCCGTCCCACGAGCGGCTCCGGGCGAGGTCCTGCATGGCGTGCAGGAGCGCCTCGGCCCGTCCGTCGTCCAGCGCGCCCCGAGCCTGTGCAATCCCGTCGGGAAGAGAACGTGCCCGTCCCGAGACCCACAGAGCCGCGCCACTCGTGAGCAGAACGCTCCCCCGCCGGGCCCCGCCGCCGCCCGCGAGGATCCGGGCCGTCTCGTCGGCGGCCGCTGCGGCAGGCAGCGGGCCCCATGGCCCTCGTCGGTCTTCCGACTCCAAGAGCTCCGCCGACCGGATGGTCCGTCGCCGACGTCGGCGACCGGTCCACAAAACGGCCGCTGAGGTTCCCCGCGGGGAGAATTCGTCCGCGCCCTCCGCAGAGGCTACCGCGAGTCCGCTCCGAACGCCGAGGGCCGGGAGGACCTGTGCCACCCGTTCCGCCTGCCCCGGCGTCGGACATCCGACGACCTGGAAGCGAACTCCCGCGGGGTTCGTGAGCGGGCCGAGTTGATTGAAGATCGTGGGAATGCCGAGCCCTCGTCGGACCGCCATCACGGCGCTCGTCGCGGTGTGGAAGAGGGGCGCATGCAGAAACGCGAGGCCGAATCGGCGATAGCTCTCCCGGGGAAATCCCCAGGAGGTCGCGATCGGAAGGCCGAGAGCCTCCAGCAGATCGCTGGAGCCGGCGTACCCTTGCTGACTGCCGCGCGCGCTTCGATTCCCGTGCTTGGCGACCGGGCAGCCGGCGGCGCGCACCACAAAGGCGCTCACGGTCCCGATGTTGAACGAGGGAACGAGAGCCCCGCCCGACCCGCAGAGGTCGACAGCGCCGTCCGCTCGAGGGCCAGGGAAAGGAGTCGCCCGACGCCGGAGCTCCTTCGCAAAGGCCTGAATCTCGGCCCCGGTCTCCCCCTTGGTGCGAAGCGCGACAAGCAGGGCGGCCCGTTCCAGGTCGTCTGTCGCGGGCTCAACCAGGCGCGCAACCAGAAGCCGTATCTCGCCGGAGGTCAGCTCCTGCCGGGCCAGGAGGCGATCGAGTACCCGATCGCTCACCGTCGCGCCTCGGAGAGGAAGTTGCGGAGGATCCGGGGGCCGGCGGGGGTGAGGTAGGACTCGGGATGGAACTGAACCCCGTGGACAGGGTCTCGCCGGTGCTCCAAGGCCATGATCGTGCCGCTGTGGGTCTGAGCTCGGACCACGAGGTCCCTCGGGAGTCCCCGCCGGCGGACCACGAGCGAGTGGTAGCGCGCTCCGAGGAAGGCCGGGGGTACCCCCTGGAAGAGCGAACCGCCCTGGTGCTGCACGGGCACAGCCTCGCCATGGACGGGTGCGGCGGCTCGGCCGACCGCCGCGCCGTAGTAGTCACCGATCAGCTGGTGTCCCAGGCACACGCCTAACACGGGCCGCTCGTCGTGCCATCGGTCGAGCAAGGCCCGAGAATGCCCCGTGACTCGTCGGTCGCGGGGGTGTCCCGGTCCGGGAGACAGCACCACCGCATCCGGATCCCATCGGACCGATTCGAGGACCGGTTCGTGGTACCGGATGCAGCGCACCTCTGCGTCCAGCCGCACGAGGGCCTGGTACAGATTGTAGACGAACGAATCCTCATGGTCGATCAGGAGGACCTTCACGAGGCAGCCCCCACTATCGTGGACTCCAGCTGTTCGAGCTTGAGCAGCGTCTCTCCGAACTCCCGGCTCGGATCCGAATGCCACACGATGCCGGCTCCGGCGGCCGTATAGAGCCGTTCGCGCCGCGCAAACGCGGTCCGGATCGCGAGCGCCCAGACCGCGTCCTCGTTCCCGCGGATGAGCCCCACGGCGCCGGCGTACGGGCCACGCCACGTCCGCTCCTCGTTGCGAAGGAGCTCCGTCGCCCGGATCTTCGGAGCCCCTGAGACGGTTCCCGCAGGAAAGGCAGCGGCGAGTGCGGTCCACGGACCGACGCCTGGGTTGAGAGTTCCTTCCACGCGGCTGACGAGGTGCTCCAGACGGGCGAACCGCACCAACCTTTCCTGCCAGCGTAGCCGGACCGATCCCGGCCGAGAGACACGTCCCAGGTCGTTCCGTGCCAGGTCGACGAGCATCCGATGCTCCGCGAGCTCCTTCGGGTCGCGGCGGAGGTGTTCCCGTCCGCTACCGGGAGCCCGCGGACGCGTCGCGGCGATCGGACTGACGAATGCACGACCCGCTTGCGTTTCGAGGACGGACTCGGGACTTGCCCCGAGGACCTCGCGGTCGCCGAACCGCAGATAGTAGAAGTAGGCGAATCGCTCCCGAAGCCGGAGGACGCTCAACCGGTCGAGTAGGTCGTCGGGCCGGTCCCAGGTCCGTCGGTGCGCCAGCACCACTTGGAACGACTCGCCCTCCCCGATGGCCGTCCGGAGCCGGCGAACGCTGCGTTCGAAGGAGCGCTGTGGGAGCGAATCGCCCTTCGGCTCCGGGATCCGAATGGGCCGATGAGGGGGAGAGACCGGCTTCCGTTGCGGAACCCGTTCGAGACGAGCGCGTGTAACGAGCGCCCACTCCCCCAAGGGAAAGGGGCTACCCGGCGGGTTTCGATGCAGCAGAGGTTCGAAGAGCCCGGTCGCGTCGAAGCCGACGTAGCCCAGGAGCGCCCGACGGGGGTCGGCCCGGAGCTGTCGTCGAACCCGCTCGTCCAGAGACGCAGGCGTATCCTCCGACCGGAGCGTCCACGAGTCCTCCGGCTCGTGGAACGAAGTCGCCCAGCGACCTCCTAGCCCGGGAGCCGAGCCACGCTCGATGTACCCTACGATCTCGTGGGCCTCCGAGCGGTGGAGGAACGCCGGCCAAGGGTCGATCACTTGCGCTCCGTTTCGACCAGCACGCGATGCAGTTCGAGCAATGCCCGTTGAGCCTGGGCCGTAGGGAGCGCCAGCGTAACGGACCGCGGCGTCGCACTGAGCCCTTCCGCCGAGGCGAGGAGTTCGGGCGGCAATCGCGCGACGTCCTTCAGCACCCCGGTGCCGATGGCCGTCAGAAGCCCCACTCGGTGAGGCCCGTCGAGGACCATCTGGCCCTCATGGACCAGAGGCTCCAGGGCAGCTCGGCCTGCCGGGGAGCGCCGCTCTTCGAGAACGACGTTGAGTACCGTCGAGGACGTGAACAGCGTAACAATATTCACATCCTCGGCCGCGAGGCGACGGGAGACCTCCGCGACCACCCCCGGGCGCTGCCGCCCACCGGCGACCCGGAGGCGAAGGAGCGCCACGGCCGGGAGCAGCGTCAGGGCCGTCGTCCCGACGGGAGCCGGCCGGCGCCCGATGACCGTTCGCGAGGCCGGGTCGCCGATCGGGATGACATGGATTTCCACGCCGGCGGCTCGGGCAGGCTCGACCGTCAGTGGATGGAGCACCTTGGCCCCAAACTGTGCCAGCTCCTCGGCCTCCTCGTAGGACAGGCGCGGGATCGGCTGCGAGGCGGGGATCCGGCGCGGGTCGCCGGTCAGAACCGAGACGCCGCGCTTGACCAGCTCGATCCGCGAGGCGCCCAGCATTGCGCCGAGGGCGGTGGCGGAATAGTCCGAACCCCCGCGGCCGAGAGTAGTGACACGGCCCTCGAGGCTTCGGCCGATGAATCCGGTGACTACCGGTAGCTGACCGGCCCGGAGTCGGTCGCCGAGCCGGCGCCGGACCGGCCCGGCTGAGCGCCTCAACAGGATGGTGGACGCACCGTATTCATTGTCCGTCAGGACTCCGAGATGATCGGCCTCGACGGCCACCGCTGGCAAGCCGGCCCGTTGGAGCTTCGGAACCATCCAGTGAACGGCGAGCCGCTCCCCCTGACTTACGAGCCGGTCCGCGAGCGGAGCATCCGCACGTCCGGCCTGCTCAACCTGCACGACGAGCCGCCGGAGCCGCTCGAGGCTGCCGGCACCCGTCCGAGGTAGGCCCGGATGGAGCCGCCCGATAGAAGCGAGAATCCGACGATGGTTCCCTCGCTGACGGGGCTTCGCCACGATCGATTTCAGGAGGTCGGTAACTCCCTCGCGGGCGGAGAGCACTACGACGACGCGGGGATGCCGGGATCGAAGGGCCGAAACCCACCGAACGACCGCCGCAGGATCGGACAGCGTGGCGCCGCCGAATTTGACCACGACGGGACGGCGACGCTTCACCGGCGGCGACCTCCGGGGGTGTCCAGTAGACCGGCGGCGAGCGCCAGTTCGGCGTTGAGGACGGAGCCTCCGGCACCGCCCCTCACGGCGTTGTGCGAGAGGACGAAGAACCTCAGGTAGGGCGGCTCCCAGCGGACGCGACCGACCACTGCGGCCATGCCGCGAGCACGGGCCGGATGGCCGGCCCACAGGTCCCGGTACGGCTGGGGCCGATCGGGCTGCGACCTAAGCTCCACCGGCGGATGGGGGGCCGTCGGCAAATCCATCGAGCGCAGGGGGTCGAAGCTTCGCCAGGCCTCTTCGAGGGCTGCCCGGCCCGGCCGGCGAGTCGCCTCTACGGTCACAGCCACGAGATGGCCGTCTCGAACGGCCACTCGGGCGCAGTGGGCAAGAAACGGGGTGCCGGACGGCACTACCCGACCCCGGGAGACTGCGCCGAGGATCCGATTCGCCTCGGCGTCGACTTTCTCCTCCTCCTTCGGGATGAAGGGTACAACGTTGTCGTGGATTGCGAGAGACGCCACCCCCGGATATCCGGCGCCCGAGAGAGCCTGATAGGAAGCGACGTGCACGGCGCGCGGCCCGAGCATCGCCCAGACGGGTGCGAGGGCGAGTACCAGGCCCGTCGTCGTGCAGTTCGGATTGGTGACCAGCAGCGCCCGACGCCGCCCACGAGTGACCAATGCATCGAGGTGGTCGTGGTTGACTTCGGGGACCAGGAGCGGAACGTCCGGGTCCATGCGGTGATCTGCCGCGTTCGAGAACACGTGCAGGCCTTGCCGACGACACTCCGACTCCACACCGCCGGCCGGGCCGGAGGGCATCGCGCCAAACACGACCTGCACGCCGGAGCGTCGAAGCTGCGCAGGAGTCCGGCGAGCGAGCCGTTCCCGGGCGAGGTCCGGGGGGGCCTCGTCGGAGATCAACCAGAGGTCTTCCAACCGTTGGCCGCCCGAACGCTCTCCGCCGACGAGCAGCGGGGGCCCGAATCGTGGATGATCGGAGAGGAGGCGGGCGAAGTGCTGGCCGATGTAGCCCCCGGCACCCAGAATGGCCGTCGGGATCTGCTCGGTCTCCGTCAACGAAGGAAGCCTCCCTGCAACGCGAGGTCCAGGATGCCGCATGCCGCAACCGACTCGAGCACGACCACGGCGCGGGGCACGATGCAGGGATCATGCCGGCCCGTGACGACAATCTCTGCCGCCTCTCGCGTCGCCAGATTCACGGTCCGCTGTCGCTGCGCAATCGAGGAAGTCGGCTTCACGACGACCCGGAAGACCACGGGCATCCCCGTCGCTAGTCCTCCCAACACCCCGCCGGAGTGGTTCGTGGCAGTGACGACACGGTCGCCGTCCCAGACGAAGGGATCGTTGTGTTCGCTGCCCCGCATCGAGGCCGCCCGGAACCCAGCACCGAACTCGATTCCCTTCACCGCCGGCACCGAGAAGGCGAGATAGGCGAGCGTGCCCTCGATCGAGCCGAAGAACGGCTCTCCGAGTCCGACCGGACAGCCGAAGATTCGGGTTTCGACCACGCCCCCCACGCTGTCCCCGTCCTTCCGGGCCCGCGCTATCGCTTCCTCCATCTGTGCCGCCGCCCGTACGTCGGGACAGCCGGCTTCGTTCGAGTCCCGCCGAAGGCGCAGCTCGTCGGGCGGAGTCGTCTCCGCCACGCTCGCCTCGACGCCGGCGATGGCCCGGGTGAAGGCCACCAACTCGATGCCGTCGAGTCGCAGCCGCTGCGCGGCGATCGCCCCGGCGATGACAAGGCCGACCGTCATCCGGCCGGAGAAGATCCCACCCCCCGACAGGTCGGCCTCGCTCCCGTATCGAGACCGGGCGGGGAAGTCCGCGTGTCCGGGCCGTGGGGTATCTCGGAGTCGATCGTACGGCGCGCGTTGCACGTCTTCGTTTGCGACATGCATCCGGATCGGTCCTCCGCTCGAAACGCCGGCCACGACCCCGTCATCGATGACCAGGTGGTCCTCCTCCTGGCGCTTGGTGGCAAGGCGGCGGCCGATCGGTCGCCGGCGGTCGAGAGCCGCCTGGACAAGCGACGGGTCGACCTTCCAGCCCTTCGGTACGCCATCGATCTGAATCCCCACCTCGGGACCGTGGCTCGAGCCGAAGACGGTGATCCGATATCGCCCGCCCGCGCTCATCATGGTCGGAGGATGGCGCCTCCCGTCAGCCCGCCCAAGTCCCGCCAGAAGGACGGGTAGGACTTTCGCACGGCTTCCGCGACCCCAATGCGGGAGGCGGAAGGGGCCGCCAGCGCCGCCACAGCGGCGCTCATCACAATACGGTGATCGGCCAATCCGGGAAGCACGACCGGCTTCGCGCTGGGAGCACCCGTGACGGTAATCTCCGAGGAAGTCACCCGAACCCGGGCTCCAAGGGCTCTCGCCAACCTCCCGGACTCGGTTCGTCGGTCAGACTCCTTGTACGCCAGATTCGGTGCGCCTCTGAGACGGCTACGGCCCTCTTTCACGAGGGCGGCGAGGGCGGCTACCAAGGGAACGAGGTCCGGGGAGTCGGAGAGATCGCAGTCGATCGGTCTGGATAGCGGGCCCTCGACCGTGACCGTCGACCCCGAGCGCTTGACGGCTGCCCCCATCCGCCGGAGTATCCCGAGGAGCGCGAGATCGGCCTGGGGCAGGTCTCCGGGAATCCCAGCCACGCCGACGGATCCTCCCGTTGCGGCGGCAGCCGCCCACAGATATGCGGCAGACGAAGCGTCGCCCGGGACCCGGATGCGGCCCGACCGGAACACCTGGTCGCCCGGAATTCGGAAGCCGCGCCCCTTCGGTGCTACGTCGATTCCGCGGGACGCCAGCATCGCAAGGGTCGCGTCGATGTAGGGCCGGGAGACGATCGTGCCCGATAGCGTCAACACCGAGCGCCCGGAGACCGTTGGCAGGACCATCAGCAGAGCGGAAGCGAACTGCGAACTCACATCGGCCGGAATCGTCACGGGGCCCGCGTGGATTGGTCCGGTGACCGTGCAGGGCAGCGCCGAGCGGCTCGACGGCGTACGGACGTGAGCTCCGAGCGACCGGAGCGCCGCGAAGAGCGGCTCTGTAGGACGACGGGCAAGGGAGCGGGCTCCCGTTAGGCGAGTCGTCCGGGGATGCAGCGACGCCGCGGCGGCTAGCATCCGCAGGGTCGTCCCCGACTCTTGACAGTTCACGGTCGAGGTTCTGGCACGAGCGGGAGCCGGGGCCCGGGTAAGCTCCCATCCCTGGGCAGTGCGACGCACCCGCGCGCCGAGCGCCGCGAGGCCGTCGCGGGTCGCGCGGGTGTCGTCAGAGACCAAGGGGTGGACGACCTCCGTCCGCCCTTCCGAAAGGTACGCCGCTAGCAGGGCGCGGTGGGTGTAGCTCTTCGACGGAGGCGCCGCGACGTGGCCCTCTGCGACGGCCGGGCGGATCTCCAGAATCATCCTACCTCCTCCAGGGCCGCCCGCTCGGTCGTGCGGACCCGGACATGACGCGTCTCGCTCCCGTCGTTGGGCAGTCGGGCCTGCGCGGCCGCAGCCTCACCCGGTCGGACGAAGACCGCGAGGGCAGGGCCCATCCCGGAGACACCGGCCATGACCGCGCCGGCGTTCAAGAGGCGATGGCGCAGAGCGCTGTAGTCGTAGCCCATGACCCGCTCGACAAGCTCCGTGTTGAGGCTCATCGCTCGGGCCCAGTCGCCGGCTCGAACTGCGCGGACGGCCTCGGTGCCCGGTGCGCCATTCTCTCGAAATTGGTTCAGGTATCCTGTGGAAGGAGCGTGGGTCGTCCGCGGAATCCAGAGAACGACCTCCAGGCGAGCGTCAAAGGACGGGGCGCGCAGTGCCACGCGGGCGGAGTTGTCGGTGAACGCGACACCGCCTTGGGTGGCTGCGAGACAGTCGTCGAACGCTCCCGTGGCGCTCAGGCCGATTTCCTGGGCGACCTCCGACGCGAGACGGGCTATCTCGGCGGGCGGCCGATGTTGGTGGAGGGCATTGGCTACGGCCGCGAGGACAGCGACGCCAACGGCGGAGGAACTCTTGAGCCCTCGACTGACCGGTACTTCGGAGTGCAGTACCAGCTCTCCCGAGTAGGCCTCGCCCGGCGCGAATCGGGCGAGGCCAGCCTGCAGTGTCTCCCGGACGAGCGCAGAATCCGCCGCCCGTTCGATCTGAATCCGACAAGGCCCGGTACGAGCCGCGCGGCGGAGCTCAAGCTCAGCTCGAACGCGGAGCGAGACCGCAACGGCGCAGCCGACGCCGGTCGATAGCGCGTTCACAATCGTTACCGCACCGGACGCCTCTCCTATGCCGCGCACATGACCTCCCGCAGAGCTCGCTCCTGCAACTCCGCAGACGGGGCCGAGCCCCACCAGATCGCGTAGCTTTCTGCGGCCTGGTAAACCAGGAGCCGCGACCCGTCCTCGTATCTCGCTCCTACACCCTCGGCCCCACGTTCGAGGAACCTGTCCGAGGGCGCGTAGACGAAATCGAGCACGTAGGAACCCGGACCGACGACTTGCTTCCAGGGTACGGCGAGCGATTCCTCTCCCTCCCGGCCCGCGGGCGTTGCGTGGATGACGAGGCGAGCTGGGCGGACCGCGTCTATCCCTGCCGTCACTGCACCGTATTCTCGAGCCAGGCCGTCCGCAGCCTCCGGGCGGCGGGCCAGCACGACGCCCGCGGCCCCCAGCGAGGCGAGCGCCGCGAGCGCCGACCGAGCGGCACCACCGGCGCCGATGACGAGGGCCGGCGAACCATCCCAGGTCCCCGAATCGCGCAGTTCATCCAACCGGCGGCGCACTGCCGCAACGTCGGTGTTCTCGGCTGTGATCCCATCCGGCTCGAAGGTGAGAGTGTTCGCACACCCCGCGGACTCGGCCGCTGGTCCTGCGCGGGTGGCCATACTTAGGGCGACCTGCTTCCACGGATGGGTGACGTTCAACCCCCGGAATCCACCCTCGGCCAGCGGCGCCAAACTGTCGGCGAGATCCTCCGCGGTCGGGACGTCCAGGCCAAGATAGAGCCCGGGTCTACCCTCGGCGGCCAACCAGAGCGAGTGGATTGCCGGAGACCGTGTGTGCCGGATCGGATGCCCCACGACGCCATAGAACGGACCGCGAGATCCGCTGGCGAATAGCTGCCGCAGCCGGTCCACGGGTATCTGCGATGGCTCGACGGGGGTAATCGGGGAGCTCTCGGCGCGTTCCGGAAGGGTCGCGAAGACGGCGTACATGCCGAGGCGACCCGCCCACGCCCGCAGCAACGGGCCCGTTGGCCCCGTGGTGTGCAGGACGCACGGCGCGTACGTGTCGAGCGGAAAAAGATTCGGAACGAGGTCGGTCCACAGCCGAGAAAACGAACATGGGAGAACGACCTTGATGATCGCGCCCGGCCGGCGGGGCTGTTCGAGGAGGCGACGAATATCGACCGAGGACGTGGACTCGACGACGTGGGAGGAAAGGATGAGCTGGGGTGCCGCCCCGTGCGAGTCCCCGAATTCCTCCAGCAGCGCGAGATCGTGGGCGGGCTCTAGGTCGAGGTAGCGGAAGCTAAGGGCCCCGGCAGAGCGAAGGCAGACCGCCCGGTCGTCGGCGTCGGTCGGGCCCTCACCGCCCTCGCTCTGCGAGCGGAGCGTGGCCACGAGCGGGAGCGGAGACGGAAACAGACGCGGCAATTCGAGGCGCTCCTCGGGTAGAAGGCGGTCGATTCGGACCTCGGCGGCGTCCGCGCCTCCCGCCCGGGCTTGCCGGATCTCCTCCCGGACACGGTCAATCGTGCGGCCGGGGCACGTGACGATCAGCACGGGGGGCTCGCTCATCGCTCCTCGATGGTCTCGGTGATTGCCTTTCCGAGGTGGCGCCCGGCCGGGAACGGCACCGCCCATGCACGGGCTCCCGCTTTGAGGTCGGTCGCCGGCACGCGGCCAGTTGTCGTAGACAGCCGGACCGTTTCTGCCTCCTGGAGAAAGACCGTGGGATGGCGACCGCCAAAGTCGCCCTCCACGAGGGTGAGCGGCCGACGTTCGATCTTGATTCTCCCTACCCGGGCGCTCCGCGCGAGGCCCTCCGGTGCGCACACCAGCACGGCATCCCCCGCGGTGAGCTCACTGAGGTAACGGGTCTCTCCGTTCGCGAGTAGCGTGTACGAGTGGGCAGCGCCAGCGTTGACGCGGAACGGCCGAGGCCGGGTGTACCGGGATCCCTCGGCCTCGCTCGCGACGTGAAAGAGGAGAGCGGCAGCGCTTCCGACCAGGAGGCCCTCTTCCGGGGCAAGGAGCGACGTTGTGTCGACGATGACCCGGTCTCCCATCCCACCGGACGCGACCGAATGAATCGGAACCTGTTGCCAGCCGAGCGGTGGCCGGACCTGCTCGAGCCGGTCCTCGAGGTCGTCGAGCATCTCCGGCGTGGCCACCTCCACGACCACCGTGTCGGCACCGTGCTCCAGGGCACCCAGAAACGCGGGAACGTCGGCGCTCGAGGCGGTGACCACCCACAAGGTACCCGGCCTTCGACGGGCCGCCACTAGGGTCTCGAGCGGGATCACCCGTTCCGCCGCCCACCGGACCGCGACGGGCTCGCTTCGCTCCAGCGCTGCGACGACCGGCGCCAGCTCGCCCGGGTCTCGTACGCGGAAGACCCGGACCACAGAGGGGGATTGGGGTGCGACCCGAGCGATTGCCACGAGCTCGTCGGGCGTGGCACGATACCAGAACTCTCCAACGGGCGGAGGCGTAGGGCCGACTTCGATGGCGCAGAACTTTGAGAATCCACGGCGACGGGCTCGTTCGAGGATGGCGGTATTGGTCGCCGCATCCAGGGCTGCGAGTGCCACGACGATCCGGTCCTGCGACACGCCCGTTCCTTAGGCCGACCCGTGCAGGATCTCTGCAACCCTCTTCGCGAACTCCTCCACCGGACGGCGCTGAAAGAGATTCCGACCGATGCAGATCCCGGCTGCGCCGGCCTCCACCGTCTCTCGGACCAGAGCCAGGAACGCGCGATCGTCGTCCAACCGGTTGCCTCCACCCAGGAGGAGGGGGGCCGGCGTCGTCCGAACTAAACGGCGAAACTCCTCCAGTGAGCCAGGATAGGACGTCTTGACGATGTCGGCCCCCAAGTCAGCCGCCGCCCGGCAAGCATGGCGGAGTTCCTCAGGGGTGCCTCCCCCCGGCTTCTTCACATACGCCATGCAGAGGAGCGGAAGTCCGACCGCCCGACACTGATCCGCCGCAGTCCCCAAGTCTCGCAGCATCTCCCCCTCCTCCGGGATTCCGAAGTTGACCTGGACCGAGAGCACGTCCGCCCCGAGTCCGATCGCTTCCTCCGCGCTCCCGGCAAGGACCTTCCGGTTCGAGTTCGGATTCAAACTGGTCGAGGCCGAGATGTGCACCCCGAGCAGGGTGTGGGGGGACAGGACGGGGACCAGATTCCGTACTGCTCCTTTCGTAACGATGACGAGGTCAACGCCCGCGCGTTGAAGCTCGGCCACCACGATGGCGGTGTCCTCGAGTCCGTCGATCGGACCCATCGACACGGAGTGGTCCAGCGGAACCGAGAACAGTCGTCGATCGCCAGGGAAGACCCGTTTCAGCCGTAGCTGCTTTCCGTACATGTTTCTCCTCGTCTGCACACATTCCGAGGGAAGCACCCGGCGGACGACCCGCTCCCGACAACGTCAGAGGGCGCGCCGACCGGGCGCTTCCCTCTCACCAGGACCAGGGCATGACCGCAGACCGGCCGCTCATCCCGACGAAATCGCTGAGCGCCGCGACGGTCATCAGGCTCCTGACCACGGGGTCGATATTTAACGTTACGTCGGTGCGAGGCCCGCCCCGACCGCTCCGTCGATCAGCAGGCGATGAAGGGCGAAGCCCCGCAGCATGGCATCCCACATCCGGCGGCGCACGGGGGCTGAGTCCGCGAAGGCGGCGACCATCTCGCCCACAAACCGGCTGTGTTCCTCGTCTGCGGTCACATGGAGCGAGTAGTAGGTCAGGTGGTCGTCGTCCACGCCGTAGTGCTTCCGGAACGCCGGGAGAAGCCGTTCACAGAGCTCGACGTTCGGGGGTTCGGAGGAGCCCCCGGCGGAGACGTAGAACGGCTCCTGTCGATTGATGTAGAGGAAGTCATCGATCGCCACCATCGTCGACGGAAGCAGCGGCGTCGCGTGCACTTGCGCCCGCGGCAAGCCCAACCCCTCGCAGAAGTGGAGCCAAAGCTCTGGATGCCCGCGCTCCTTTCCCTTCGGGTCGCCCGCCTCTTCCACGAGCTGGTCCAGGATCATCCGCCGGAAGCGGTCGTACCGGGGCTCCCAGGAGCAGTTCGAGAACCGCTCCGCCATCGCGAGCGGAACGCAGGCGAGCCATGGATAGAATTGAGCCGCCCAGCGGTGGATGACCGGCCGGGGCGCCGTACCTTTCTCGATGTCCTGAAAGAACGGGTGAAGCTTGAACGGATGGTTAGCCATCTTGTACTTCTCCAGCTCGCGGCGGAAGCCTTCTCCTTCGTATCGGACCCACGGAGGCTCGTCCATCGTCCTTCGCCCGCCGCCAGAATCGGGCGACGCTATATGGGAAACGAGGTTCCCCGGTAAACCTCGCTCCTTAAGCGGGATGTCCCGCGTGTCGCGCCGTGCCGGACGCGGCCGGTCGACCGCCGAGCATTGTACCCCGCTTCGGCCCGCTGGAAGGAGTCCGTGTGTTGGACTCGGCGCGGGTCGTGGCCGGACCGTGGGCATCGACCTACCTTGCCGAGTTCGGCGCTGAGGTCATCCATCTGGAAGGACCCCCCTTCGACCGCCCCTATTCCGACCCCACTCGTACGCTACCGCCGCTTCTCCCCGAGGGTGCACCGCCAACTGCCGCGGTCTCCGAGTCCTGGGTCCAGTACTCCCGAAACAAGCTATCGGTGGGAGTCGATCTCAAGCGCCCCGAGGGACGCGAGATCTTCCTCGACCTCGTTCGCCATGTCGACATCTGGATTGAGTCGTCTCGGCCCGGGACCTATGATGACCTCGGGCTGCCCGACGCCGTCGTTCGGGCGGCAAACCCGCGGCTCACCGTTGTCCACGTTTCGGGATTCGGTCAGACCGGCCGACCTGACCGCGTTGGTGCGCCTTCCTTCGACCTCATCGGTCAGGCGTACAGCGGATTTCTTTCCCTCCAAGGCAACCCGGACCCCGACCCGCCCATGCGCTCTGGAACGGCGCTCAACGACACCGTCACGGGTCTCGCGGCGGCGACGGGAGCGCTGATGGGTTACATCCACGCCTCGCGCACCGGCGAGGGTCAGGTCGTCGACGTCGCGCAGTACGAAGTCTTCTTCGTCCTTCTCGAAAATCTGGCGCTGGACTACTTCATGCGGGGAGTCGTTCGGGGACGCTTCGGGAACGCACATCCGCGACTCCATCCGTACAATGTGGTCCGCGCTGCCGATGGCTGGGTCGCCGTGGCGGCGGCCACGCCCGCGAGTTGGCAGCGCCTCCGAGAGCTCCTCGGCATCGCCGACCCGCGACTCGACGACCCTAGCTTCCGAATCGCAAACCGCCAGCTGGTCGACCCGATCCTCGAGCGATTCTGCGCGGCACGTTCGGTCTTCGAGCTCGAGCAGATCGGCCGTGAGACCGACACGGCAATCTCTCGGGTCTACCGAATTGACGAGATCGCCCGGGACCCGCACTTCCGGGAACGGGGCATGTTCGTAGAATGGGATGACCCGGTCGCGGGTCGGGTCAAGGGGGCCGGCGTCGCGCCCCGGTTCTCGGGCACTCCGGGCGGCGTATGGCGCGGGGCGCCGTGGCTGGGTCAGGATAACGAAGCGGTTCTGGGAGGACTTCTCGGCTATTCATCCGATCGGCTCCGGCAGCTTCAGGCAGCCGGCGTGCTCGGCTCGAACCCGGTGCAACCGCGCACGCAGGCACCGGTTCCCTTTTTTGTCCGGGAGGGACTGTGACCGATCCCGCTCAGATCCTCCCGGACGACCCACTCCGAGAGGAAGTCGCTCACTTCGCCGAGGCGAACGACCTGGCCAGGCGCGCTCGGCGTTTGGACGAGCAGCCGGAGTTTCCGTGGGCGGAGTTCAAGGCGATGGGGGCCGCCGGGTGGCTCGGCCTCACCGTCCCCTCGGGAGAGGGGGGCCGGGGCCTTTCGCTCCAGCGGGCGGGGGTAGTGCTCCAAGAACTTGCCTATCGTGCGGGTACCGCGTTCGCGAAGCTCTGCCTCCAGCCTGAGTTCTCCAGCATCCTCCGGGTCCACGGCTCCGACCGCCTACGAGCCCACTACTCCGAACCCTTGCTCCGGGGGCTGGTGCTCGTTGGGAATCACATCACCGAGGCAGGGGCCGGCTCGGACCTCTCCGGCATCCGCACGACCGCGCGTCGAAGCGATGACTCCATCGTGCTGTCAGGCATCAAAACCCAGGTCGCATTCGCTGCGGATGCCCAGGCGGCGATCGTCTACGCCCGCACCGAGGGAGGCGCTCATGGCCTGTCGGCCTTTCTCGTGCCCCAGGACCTTGCGGGCATCCATCGAGAGGTGATCGGCGATCTCGGAGAACGCTGGATGCGCCGGGGAACCGTTCGGTACGATGAGGTCCGGGTTCCCCTCGAGAACCAGGTCGGCGACTCCGGCCGGGCGCTGGAGTACCTCAAGACGGAGCTGACGCACGAGCGAGCGCTGCTCGGAGCCATCTACCTCGGGGTTGCCCGGGCCTCCTGGGAGGAAACGGTCCGCGAGGTCGGCAAGCGACAGGTGTTCGGCGGCCCTCTGTCGGATCAGGAGGCCGTTTCTTTTCCGCTCGTGGAGGACGCGACTCGCCTGTCCAGCGCGTGGCTCTACGTCTACCACGTGCTCGGCTGTCTCGACCGCGGCGAGCGTGCCGACGATACTGCGGCAATGGGCAAGTGGTGGGCGACCGAGGTGGCGCTGACCGCGATCGACCACGCGATCCAGTTCCACGGGGGCCGCGGCTACTCGAAGGACCTTCCGCACGAACAGCGCTGGCGCGACGTGCGGAGCGGTCTCTTGGCCCACGGGACGGCGGAGGTCATGCACCGGGTGGCAGCCGCGCGTCGGTGGCCCCGCCCGCGCGGCGGAGACTCTGCCCGTCCTACGACGCCATCTTGAGCCCGGCCCTTTGCCGGAGCTGGTAATAGAAGCCACCGAACGCGGTGGCCGTCGCAGTCTTGAAGCCCTGGCGCCGAAGCGTTTCCTTGACCTCCTTGGGACTCTGACGCAGGTCGAGGGTCTTCGAGGAGTCGAACTTGTACTGGAACGTCCCGCTCGGTCCCCGGGGGAATGGCTCCCAGTCCTTTGCGGTCGTGACGCGAAGGTCGGCGTACTTCTTCTCGTGGGGCCCCGGAGCGAACATCGCCATGCTCAGGTGCTCCTCGTTGAGCCACACAATGGTCGCCTCCCGAATCGCCTCATCCGTCGAATCGTCGAGCGCGCCCGGAGCAACTTGGGCCTGGACCCATCCGACCAGCGCGTCGAACGTCTTTTCGGAATTCTCCTCGAGCATCTGCAGGACGGCGGAGCGAATCGCCGACTTCCGGAGCAGTGCAATGCCGCTATCCGAGACCCGGAAGTCTGCGGTCAGCCCGAGCAGGGCTTCCGCGTTGTCTGCCAGCTCCTTCAACGCGAAGACGAACAGCGGTGTGGGCTGCTCCGACTCGGAGACGTACCACAGCGAGAACTCCTGCCCGTTCGTGACGAGCGCGAGCGGGGCCACGACACTCTTCGCGTTCTTGATCGCCTTCTCGGAGTCGGTTCCCGGGTTCGGGGGCCGCTTGACGTCGAGGATGACCCGGGGCTTTCCACCCTGGTCGAGGAGCGCGTAGTCCGCGTGCGAGCCATCGGCCTTGATTGGGTAGTCCAGGAAGACCTGCTTCTTGTCGTCCGGATCCCACCCCAAGGTCACGAGGAACGGATTCACGATCCAGTGCTTGATCTGCTGCTCGGTCGGCTCGGTAACGTCCCGAAGGACCTCAGTAGCTACGAGGTAGAAATCTCCCAAACGGCGCGACAGGTCGCCGGCTTCCATGGCTTTGGGATTGAAGCGAAGGGGGCTTAAACGTTGGGGCGGGCGCTCGGGCGGGGCATTCTCGGCAGCCGGCCGATCGGCGCTCCGATTGTCGAGGGGGTTCAAACGCGTATTAATGAACCGGAGCGGGAGTGCCTGACCGTCCGCCCATGGCCGCCGGGATGGCTCCATCGCCGCCGATCACAGACCAGGGACCCGCCTACCTGGCCAGTCGACTGCTCCGCCGCGCCCGCAGCACGGCGGCCGGGGCCTTCGTGGCGGAAGGTGTTCTCGTCCTGCTTTTTCTCTGGGCCGTCAACCCGAGCAGCATCTCCGCCGCGGCGGGGGTGCTGGTCCAGAGCGACGTGCTGATCGCACCGATCGCCGTCGCGATGCTTCTTCCGCTGCTCACGATCGTCTGGGTGGGCTGGCTCCTGCAGTCGGCCCGAGGCGGGAACTGGGTGAGCGCGCGGCGCCTGCTACCCGCGGTCATGGTGCTCGGCTACTTTTCGCTCATTGTTCCGGGCTATTTCCTGAACGAAACCCTGCACCTGATCGACTCGCCGCGCTGGATCCCCTCCGCGACGCCCGCGCACTAGGCGGATCGGCCCAGGGGGACACCCCCTGCTAACTGCGCGAGGTAGGGATCGACACGCTGGAGCGTGCGACCGAGTCCGACGTAGGCCGGGAGGCCGAGCATGTCGCTGACCAGCCAATCCACTTCGTACGGGTACAACAGGGTCGAGCCCAGCGTCACCATGAGGCCGGTGAGCCGACGTGCGGAGGCCGGGGACATCCTCCAGTATCGGGGACGCTTGCCGAGGATACGGAACATCCGGTCGGTGAGGTCGCGGTAGCGGAGCCGCTCCGGGCCCCCGAGGTCAAGAACGCCGACCGAGGTTCCGGATGCCTCGCGGACGACGACCTCGGCAACGTCGGACACCGAGATCGGGCTCACGTGATACTCCCCGTCTCCGAACATCGGGAACCAGGGATATCGGCGCATCAGGCGCATCATCACCCCGAGGAGAACATCGCCCGAGCCGAACAGCATGGTCGGTCGGATGATCCGGTAGGAGAGGTCGCTCGAGGCCAGTGCCCGATCGACCGCGCGCTTGCAAGCCAGATAGGGCAGACCCGTCTCTAGTCGTTGAGGAGCCGGAGGAACGCTGATCTGGATGAAGCGACCCACGTGCGCGGACTCGGCGGTCCGGATGAGTCGAATCAAGCCCTCGGACAGTCGGTGGAAAACTTCCGGCGCCGCCCACCGATACCAGGCCACGTTGACCACGACGTCCACGTCGCGGAGGAGCGTTGCCCAGTCAACATCGGTCTGCACGTCGGCGCGAATCCATTCCACCGGGGATGTTTCGTTCGGCGCTGGAGCACGGTGCACCGATCGAATGGAGTAGGCCGGCAGCAGTGCCGGGAGCAGAGACCGACCTACGAGACCGCCGGCACCCCCGACCAGCAGGAGCCGCGGCAGCCGCGACGCCACAGACGTCACGGGGCCGCGGGTACGGGCGGCACCGCCAGGGGCGGTGGACGACTCGGGACCGGCTGCGCCCCGAAGATGGAGGTCCAGGCTGCAACGACTGGCTCCTTGAGATCCGCGACCGAGACCGGCTGTCGGAGTTCGCGGGCGACGGAGGTCATCACCTGTCCGGGGAGACCGCACGGGTGGAATGCGGCGAAGACCGAGAGGTCGGTGTCCACGTTCAGTGCGAAGCCGTGGAAGCTGACCCACTCCTCCACCGCGATGCCCACCGAGGCGATCTTCCGGCGCTCCTCGACCCAGACGCCGCGTTGGCCGGAACGACGACCGGCCGGCACGCCGACGGTCGCGAGGGCCTGGATGACGACATCCTCGGTGTCGCTCACGAACCGTCGGACATCCCGGCCCCGACGATCGAGGTCGACGATCGGGTATCCGACGAGCTGGCCCGGTCCGTGGTACGTGCTCTTGCCGCCTCGCTCGACGGACACAACCGGAATGCCCGGAGGCAGGGTGTCTCCGTCGGCGCCCTGAACTCCCACGGTAATGACGGGCGGATGCTCCACGAGGAGCAGCGTATCGGGGATCTCTCCCCGCCGGCGGGCGGCCCGGAGGAGCCGCATCTCGGCGAGGGCCTCGGCGTACGGCCGCCGCCCCCAATCACGCAGAGCGAGTGGGACCTCGACGGGCGACATGCATCGGCTCTCCCAGCCACAACAAGGCGACCTCTTGAAGCAATTCGGAAAACGTCGGGTGGGGATGAATGGTCTGCGCCAGGTCCCGGACCGTGGCTCCCATCTCGATCGCGAGGGCAACCTCCCCGACCAGTTCGCCGACCCCCGTACCCGCCCCCTGGAAACCGAGAATCGCGCCGGTCGGGTCATCGCCGACGAGCTTCACCCACCCATCGGTCGCGTGCGAGGCATGGGCGCGTCCGAGCGCGGCGTAGGGGAATCGAGCTTCTCGGGGATGAAAGCCAGCGCCCTCGGCCTCGGCGGAAGTCCATCCGACGGTCGCAAGTTCGGGGACGGTGAAGACCACGGACGGCATCGCCTGGAACTGGTAGCGGGTGGGCAGGCCCGTGATCGCCTCGGCAGCCACGACGCCTTCCCGGTAGGCTTTGTGCGCCAGCATCGGGGGTCGGCAACAGTCCCCGACGGCGAAAATGTGGGGTACGTTCGTTGCCTGGCGGTCGTCGACCGGGATGAAACCGGTCTTCGCGTCTCGGTGCACCCCCGCTTCGTCCAAACCGAGGTCGTGGGTCGCCGGACGCTTGCCGACGGTGACGAACAGGCGGTCTGCGGACAGGACGGTGGAGCTGCCGTCCTTCTCCAACGTTAGCTGGACACCGGTGGACGAGCGCGTCAGCGTCGAGGCACGGGCCCCTGTCCAGATCTGGACGCCGCGGGCCTCCAGCCGGCGAGTGAGCTCCCGGGCCAGGTCCGGGTCCATTCCGGGAAGCAGCTGGGGCATGAGTTCGACCACGGTGACCGCCACGCCGGCGAACGCCGCGAATTCTCCGAGCTCACATCCGGTGACCCCGCCCCCGAGGACGATGAGTGACGCGGGCAACGCAGTCCAATTCAGCACGTCGTACGCGCTCACGACCCGGTCGCCGTCCGTCTCGAACCCCGGGATCGAACTTTGCACGGCTCCCGCGGCCACGATCGCTTGCTCGAAATCAATCCGTTCTCGGCCGCCATCGGGCGCCGCGAGTTCGGCGGACCTCGGCCCGGTGAACCGCGCCATCCCCGGCAGCACGGCAGCACCCGCGCTCTTGAGTAACGAGGCAACGCCCTGCCGCTCCTTCGTAACGACCGATTCCTTCCACCGCTGCGCCGCCGGCATGTCGATCTGGGTTTCCCCGGTGGTCCGGAGCCCGACCTCCGGCCCTTCGGCCCGGACGGCGTCGACCAACGACGCCAGGTGGATGAGCGCCTTTGAGGGAATGCAGCCTCGGTTGAGGCACTCGCCGCCGAGCTGCTCCTTCTCGACGAGCAGCACCTTGCGGCCGAGCTGTCCCAGCCGGATGGCAGCCATGTATCCGCCGGGTCCTCCTCCGATCACCAGAGTCCCTGTGCTTCGGGCGTAGGTACCGGCCACCGCTACCCCCCCGGGGTTCCGCGAGCAGCGCTCTGGGCGAACACGTCCCTCTCGAGGGTCTCCGGCCCCGGCGGCGGCGTTCCCTCGGCCTGAGTAACGGCCTCGCGGAGCGTCGCGTCAATCTGGCGGTCGGTCTCGCGAAGGATATCCTGCGACAGCATGCCGAGGGCTCCCAGCAGCTGCTCCAGGCGGAGCACCGGGTCATGCTGCGCGGCCTGAGCCCTCCAGTCGCCGGGCTGATACCGGGAGGGATCGTCCGACGTGGAATGCGGGCTCATCCGGTAGACGAGGAACTCGATCATCGATGGTCCGCCACCGGCTCGAGCGGACTCGAGCGCCTGGACGAGATGGAGGTAGCACTGGACAAAGTCCGATCCGTCGACTCGGTGGCCCGAGAATCCGTACGCCTCCGCCTTCTGGGAGAGCTCGTCGACGTGACTCTGCTGAGCTACCGGTAGAGAGATCGCCCACTGGTTGTTCGTACAGCAGAAGACGACGGGCAGATGGAAGACCCCCGCGAAGTTCATGCCGGCGTGGAAGTCGTTGACGGAGGTGGCGCCATCTCCAAAGAAGGCCAGCGCCACCGCATCGTCGTGTCGGAGTCGAAAGCCGTAGGCGCATCCTACCGCTTGGGAGATCTGGGTGCCCACGCAGCTCGACATCGATACGTAGCGGACCTCCCGGGCCGTGGGATGACAGGGCATCTGCCGCCCGACCGCCGGATCCTGGCTGTCGGCGAAGAGGTGGTGCATGTAGAGACCCAGCGGATGTCCCCGTACCAAGGCAACCAGCTGTTCCCGGAGGCCCGGAAATACCCAGTCGTTCTCGCGGACGGCGAGCCCCGCGGCGATGCTGACAGCCTCTTGCCCGGTGGCCGGCCCGTAGAACCCGACCCGGCCCTGTCGTTGCAGGGCCACCATTCGGTCGTCCAGCGCCCGGGCGGTCCGCATCCAGCGGTACGCGGCCCACAGCAGCCGGGCCCATTGGTCGCCCAGGGATCGCTCGAGGTCCGTCGCGCGATACGGCAACGGGAGAACGTCGGCGCTGCCCGTCATGCCAGTTCCGCGAACAGCTGGTGCGGGTCCTCCAGGTACGACTTGACCACGGAGATGAACTGGGCGCCGATGATCCCGTCCAGCACCCGGTGGTCGAGGGAAATGGAGAGGTTCATCAGGTCGGCGGGGCCGATGGTTCCATCGGCCCGATACACGGGCCGCCGGACGATCCGATGTACGCCGAGGATGGCGACCTCGGGATAGTTCAGGATCGGGGTGGCCAGAACGCCACCGAGCGCACCCAGACTGGTGATCGTGAAGGTGCCCCCGCTC
>JASHOK010000027.1 GCA_030041175.1 Thermoplasmata archaeon
GCGCCGACTCCACCCGGCGATGCGCCTCGTGAATCGCGCTCGCCTCACCGACCAGCCCGACCGCGCGGGACGTCGTCAGACGAACCCGGCCTGCCCCCGCGACGTCGACGGAGCCGAAGTAGAGACGAACCCCCTGGTCGGCGATCGCGGCCTCATCTACCTCGAGCACCGCACCGCCTTCGGGATGAGCGCCGTAGCCGATGGGGACCGCGTACTTCGTGACCGTGGCCCGAAGCCGGAACCGGACGTTCACCGGATCTACGTGGCCGGTTGCCACGCCGAGCATCAACTCTCCGAAGTCTCCGGGCTCGTACAGGGAGAGAACGTTCAGGGACTCCGGGTCCCCGAACCGGGCGTTGAACTCCAGGAGCTTCGGGCCGTCCGCCGTGAGCATGAACCCGCCGTAGAGGATGCCCCGGTAGGCGAGGCCCTCGGCACGCAGTGCCGCCACCGTCTGACGGAGGATCTCCAACGCCTGCTCGCGCTGCGCCGCCGATAGAAACGGAAGCAAGTGATCCCGCTGAGAGTACGACCCCATGCCGCCGGTATTCCCGCCCAGGTTGCCCTCGAGGGCGCGTTTGTAGTCCTGTACCGCCGGCATCGGATAGAGGCCCGAGTCGGTAACGAAGGCCATCTGGCTGAACTCCTCCCCATCGAGCCGTTCCTCGAGGATCAGGCCATCGCGGCCGGCGGGTGACGCCAGCAGGGTGCGAGCGTACGCGCCTCCTTCCTCCGCCGTTTGGAAGTCTTTGCCCTGGACCCACACGCCCTTGCCCGAGGTGAGACCGGACGGCTTGACCACGAACGCTCCGGGGAACTCCTTCATCGCGGTCTCGAGCTCGGAAAGGTCGGTCACCGAGCGGAACTGGGGATTGCCGGGAACTCCGTGCTTCTGCAGCAGCTCCCGGCAGAACCGCTTCGACCACTCGATCCGGGCGGCCGCCCGGTCGGGCCCCACGACCGGGATCTCGGCCGCCCGAAGAGCATCGGCCAGGCCCGCGGCCAGCGGGGCCTCGGGCCCGATGATCGCGACCTCGACCTCTTGGTCCCGGGCGAACTCCACAATCCCGCTCGCCTCGAGGATATCGGCCCTCAGAGTGGCATCGGCGAGGCGGTCAATGCCGGGGTTCGCATTGGCGGACGCCACGACAAGGTCCGCCTCTGCGCGCTGGAGCTCCGAGGCGATGGCGTGCTCTCGTCCGCCGCCTCCGACGACCATCGCGCGCATGGAGCTGTTCTGGAGGAGTCCGGACCGAATCCGGGATATACGGTTGGCCCCCGGCGATCGGACCGCGAGCCCGGTCTCGAGCGGCCGCGACACTTCGGCGCCGCCACGCTTATGAACCGGACCTCTGTGGCCGCGTCCGGTTTCGCCGATGGAGATCAAGGTCGTCGAGAAGGAGCATGACGCGCTCCGGATCGAGCTTCCGAAGGGCGAGGAGTCGCTCCTGATCCCGCTGGTCGAAGCCCTGCAGGCCGAGGACAAGGTCGTCGAAGCCCGGTACTTCCTGGGCCACCCGATCCTCGACCGTCCGACCCTCTATCTCAAGACCAAGGGCGAGAAGCCGCAGCAGGTGCTGAAGCGGGTCCTCAAGGACCTGGCCGACGGCTACGGGGACACCCTCGCCGCCTTCGAGAAGAAAGCGGACAAAATCAAGGCCTGATCTCCTCCCATTCACCCATGCTCAAAGAGTGCGAGCAGCACGGCTACTTCCGCGGGGACGCCTGCCCGGTCTGCGGCCAGGCCGCCCGTTTCCTGATGGATGACCGCGAGCTCGATCATCTGGGCCGCATCGTCACGGGCATCCTTCGGCACTTTCCGGAGAAGTACGGCCTCACGATGGACCCGCACGGATGGGTCTCGCTGCCGCAGATGGTCCGGAATATCTCGAATCAGCACCGGGGGTACCGCTGGCTCCGCGTCCATCACATCGTGGCGATCGCCGAGACCGATGCCAAGGGCCGGTACGAGGTCAAGGACGACCGCATCCGGGCCACGTATGGACACACGCTCGATGTCGCGCTCGATCTCCCGACCGACCACATTCCGGAGCAGCTGTTCTTCCCGGTGACCGAGGACGAGGCGGCCATCGTCCTCGAGGTCGGGCTCAAGCCCTCGGACCGGAAGAAGGTCCATCTGTCGAAGACGGCCGCCGATGCCCGTTCCGCCGGGTCGGTCCGGACGCCGAACCCCGTGCTGCTGGCGGTCGACACCAAGAAGGCCCAGGACGGTGGCGTTGTGATCATGCGGGCCGGGAAGACGGTCTTCCTGGTCGATGCCGTGCCGGCGGAGTTCCTCTCCCGGCTGCCGGATGCTCCCGCCGCCGAGTGACGGCTTCCCCGGCTATCCCAGGACGACGTTCGTCTCGTACGTCGTGGTCACGAAGATCTTCTCGGTGATGTTCGCCACGACCGGGTAGGGGTTCTCGAAGACGAAGAAGAACTCGTCCGTATACGGAGCGGCGAAGACCAATCGCGAGGACGACACGTTCGTGTAGGGCGGCACCGTGGTCTGCGCGGTCTCGTGCAGGTAGAAGACCGCGAATTCCGTGGAGTTGAAGATCAGGACGACCACGTCGGCCGCCACCGGGGCTTCCACCGAGAAGTTCCCCACGATGTAGTCCTCTCCCGTGATGTTGCCGGCGATCAGCCCCCATCCGCCGGGCTGCACGGAGAGGGTCCAGCTCCCGGTGAGCGGGTCGGGAAACGTGGTCGGACCGGAGATCTCGGCGGAAATGATGGCGTAGCCGATCCCGCCCGCGATCCCGACGACGACCAGGATCCGCAGCGTACGGAGCAACGCCACTCGCCGACGGGTCCGCCGGGTCTTGCCGAGCGCGGCACGCTCCGCGGGGGTACCCTGGGCCTGACCGCAGGTCGGACAGATCTTCGCGGTAGGAGACACCGCATCGCCGCAGAAGGTGCAGTCATTCCAGCGCAGTTCGCTGGGTGGGGTCGCCATCGGCTCGCACGAGCCGGGACACCCCCCTTTTTCCCCACTTCGTACGACTTTGGGTCGTCGGAAGGCGGGGAGCCGCTCGGGCTCGGTTACTTCTTCGGCTTGGCCGTGGCCAGGTTCACGATGACGTTCTTCCGTCGGGTGTAAACCAGGGGTGCGTCCCGGCCCTGCTCGAAGCCCACGCCGCTTTCCTTGTATCCGCCGAAAGGCGTCTGCGGGAAGGTCATCGGCGGCTCGTTGATCGTCACCATCCCGGCCTCCAGCTGCCGGGCCACGGCGTGCCCGGTGGCAATGTCCCGGGTCCAGACCGACGCGAAGAGGCCGTAGTTCGTTCGGTTCGCGAGTTGGACCGCCTGGTCCGTGCCGTCGAACCGGTGGACGGCCAGGACCGGACCGAAGACCTCCTCGCGCGCGATTCGGGCGTCCGCGTCCACGTCCGCCACGACCGTCGGCTCGACGAAGTTTCCGTCCTGCAACTCCGCCGCTGAGGGACGGCCTCCACCGACAACGATCCGGGCCCCTCCGTCCCGCGCCTCGGAGACGAACCCGAGCACCCGCTCCATCTGGTCCTTCGATACGAGCGGCCCCATCGTAACGCCCGGCTCGACGCCGGGGCCCAGCTTCAGTCCCTGCGCGGCGAGCTTCACTTTCTCGAGGAGGGCACCTTCGATGCCCGCTTCGACGACGAGCCGGGAGCCGGCCCAGCACATCTGGCCCGAGTTCTGGAAGATCCCCGTGGCCACCGCGCGGGCGGCGCGGTCCAGGTCCGCGTCCGGGAACACCACGACGGGGCTCTTGCCTCCCAGCTCGAGCACCGTCGGAATCATTCGAGGAGCGGCCAGCTCGGCGATCCGTCGGCCGACGTCACTGCTTCCGGTGAACGAGACGGAGGCGGATCGGGGGTCCGTCACGAGCGCCTCCCCGACCTCTCGGCCATTGCCGACGACGACGTTCAGGATCCCCGCGGGAATACCGGCCTCGTGGGCCAGCTTGGCGAACCGGAGCGCCGTCAGAGGGGTGAGACTCGCCGGCTTGAG
>JASHOK010000028.1 GCA_030041175.1 Thermoplasmata archaeon
GCAGGAGGTCTATCCGTTCCCCGAGCCGGTCGGGCCCCAGCCCGTCTACTCCGTGGACCACGAGGAGACCGACACGCTCCCGCGGTTCATCGGCAAGGGCATCCAGTACTGCGACTTCAAACTCGCACTGGACGACCGAACGGTCCGGGTGCTGCAGACCCTCGGCGACCTGGGCATCTTCGGCACCGACCGTGCCGACCGGGCCGCGGCCCGGAAGGCCATCCTGTCGATCATCCCGAAGCCGGCCGACCTGGTGGGCAAGGTCGAGGGCTCGGCGGCGCTGATCGTCGAGGTCGAAGGCGAGAAGGCCGGCCGGCGACAGCGGGTGACGCTGTCGGCGGCGATGAGCCATCCGGACGCCGCACGACTGCACGGCGCGACGGCCACCTCCTACTTCACCGGTTCGGGCGGCGCCGTGGGCGCCCTCCTGCTCGCCACCAAGTCGGTGAACGCGCCCCCGGGACTCTATTCGCCCGAGAACCTGGACCCGGCACCGTTCCTGCCCGCGCTCCGGTCGCTGGGGATCGACCTCAAGGTCGACGTGGCTCCGATCCCCGCGTACACGTCGTAGCGGCGCTGCGCCGGCCGGTCACGACAGCGGGGCCGAACCCGGCGCCGCCCCGGCGCTCACGGCCGTAACGGCGAGCGCCCGGCGGCTCCGGGGGTCGAGCACATCGCGGAGGCCATCGCCGAGCAGGCTGAAGGCGAGGACGGTCACGAAGACCGCGCCTCCGACGAAGATGGTCGGCCAGGGATCGGAGGTCAGGAAACTCGAGTAATCGGAGATCATGTTCCCCCACTCGGGGATGTTCGGCGGGACGCCCAGGCCGATGAAGGTGATCGTCGAGAACGCGATGAGCACGCTGCCGACGTCGAGCGTGTAGTAGACGACGATCGGCTCGAGGATGTTCCGGACGATGTGGCGGGTGAGGATCTTTCCGTTCGAGAGGCCGGCGGCGCGCGCGGCCGTGACGTACGGGGCGGTCTTCACGGCCAGGACCTCGCCTCGAACCAGGCGAACGTAGAACGGCCACCACGTCGCGGCGATGGCGAACACCGCGTCGCCGAAACTCCGGCCCAACGAGGCGGCGATCGCGAGCGCGAGCACCAGGCTCGGGAAGGCGAGGAAAACGTCCGTGACCCGCAGGATCGTTACCGACACGGCTCCTCCGAGGGTCCGCGGAGTGTCCCAGTAGCCCGAGACGAGACCGAGCCCGCCGCCGAGGAGGAGCGAGAAGAGCGTGATGCTCAGCCCGATGCTGATGTCGATCGGGAGGGCGGCGAGGACGCGGGTGAAGACGTCCCGGCCGAAGTCGTCCGTCCCGAACGGGTGCGAGGCCGAGGGCGGAAGATACGATCCGGCGACGTCGGCGTTCGGGGGGTACGGAAGCACGGAGACGGCGTGGCCCACCAGAAAGGGGGAGACCGTCGGGACGATCCAGACGACCAGGGTCGTCCCGGTGATCAGGACCACGAGGATGAATCCGACGAGCGTGAGCGGGTTGGCCCGGAAGATCCGCCAGAGGGTGAGCAGACTGGCCCGGAGGCGCGCCGCCCGGGTCACCCGGCGCACCTGGCGGAGGGCCAGTTCGTCGCCCTCCATTCAGCGCCACTCCACCCGGGGATCGAGGATCCCGTACGCCACGTCCGCGATGAGGTTCGCCAGGACGACGCCGACCGAGAAGACGATGACCGTCCCAACAACGCCGGCAAAGTCGTAGTTGATGATGGAGTTGTAGGCGTAGTAGCCGATCCCCGGCCACTCGAAGATCTCCTCGATGACCACGGTCCCGGAGAGGAGATAGCCCGCGGTGAGGCCGAGCACCGTGACCGTCGTGATCAGGGCATTTCGGAGGGCGTGTTTGTACAGGACCCAGAACTCCTTGAGTCCCTTCATCCGGGCCGTCCGCACGTACTCGAGCGGCAACACCTCGAGCATCGACGACCGGGTCATCCGGGTCGCGATGCCCATGTTGAGGAACGCGAGGGCGATCGCCGGAAGGGCAAGGTGCTCGAGCGCGTTCCACGCCCAGGGCAGATTTCCGGCCAGCAGGGCGTCAATGACGGACATGTGGGTCCATTGATGGAACGGCGGTGTCGAGCTGAAGTCCCCGGTGGACGGCAGTCCTAACGCGGGCGCGACGGCGATGGCCAGGATCACGCCGCCGAGATACGTCGGGGTCGCCCAGCCGCTCAGGTAGAAGATCCGAACAAAGTGGTCCCCCCACCGGCCGTTGCTGTTGGCGGCGATGACGCCGAGCGGAATGCCGATGACGATCATCAGGAAGAGCGAGGCCAGGACGAGCTCGAGCGTGGCCGGGAAGTAGGTGCCGATGAGCGAGAGCACCGGCTGCTGGCTGATGGAGTCGACCCCCCAGTTGCCGGAGAGCAGGGTCTCGAAGTAGTGGAGCAGCTGGATGTCGACCGGCTGATTGAGGTCGAAGTAGGTCTTGCATGCCTCGATCGACCGCTCGTCCGAGTGCGGACCGAGCCAGACGACGCACGGGTCGCTGACGGACAGGTGCGTGAAGATGAACGTGATCACGATCGCGCCGACGAGCACCAGCGCCAGCTGTCCCAGGCGCTTCGCGATGAACAGGACCAGGTCGCTAGGATTGCGTCCCACCGCGGTCAGCCTCCGGAGGCCGGCACCGGGCGGGTGGCGCCATATCGGGCCACACCCCGGGACCGGGGAGGACTACTAATACCCCTCCACCACCGGCCCCGGTACGCTACGCGCCGGGGAGCGGGCTCTCTCCTACGTTCAGGATGACGGTTTTGAGCTCGGTGAACGCTTCGATGGTCCATTTCCCGGCGACGCGACCGAAGCCGCTGCGGCGGAATCCGCCCCACGGGTGATTGTAGTCCCAGTAGAGCACCGGGTCGTTGATGACCACCTGACCGGCCTTGAGCTCTCGGGCCAGCGTGAACGCCCGGCGGAGATTCGCGGTGTGGATCGCCATGCTGAGCCCGTACCGGGGGAGGTTGGCCGCTTCCGCGGCCTGCTCGAGCGTGTGGAATTCCAGTATCGGAGCTACCGGGCCGAACGTCTCGGAGTTCCCGAGCAGCATGTCGGTCGTCACGCCGTCCACGACGGTCGGCGGGTAGTAGAGCCGGGTCTCAAGGCCGGAAGCGCGTTCTCCACCGGACAGGACGTGAGCCCCCTGGCGGATTCCGTCCTGGATGTGACGTTCGACCTTTTCGACGGTCGGCTCGTTGTTCATCGCACCCACATCCGTCTCTTCCTTTCGGGGATCCCCCAGCTTCCAGCGCCGGGTCTCCTCGACCACCTTGCGGACGAGGCGTTCGTGCACCGAGTCCTGGACCAGTATCCGGCCATTGGCGCAGCACACCTGACCCGCATTGTTGTAGCAGCCGAGCGCGATATCCCGTGCCGCCTTCGACAGGTCGGCGTCGTCGAGGACGATGAGCGGTCCCGAGCCACCCAGCTCCAGGCCGACTTTCTTGAGTCCGGCCCGGTGGGAGATCTCCTCGCCGGTCAGCGTTTCGCCCGTGAAGCAAATCCCGTCGACCTTCGGGTTCTCGACCAGCTCCATGCCCGCCGTCGGCCCCGGGCCGGTGATCAGATTCATCGCCCCGCGGGGGATCCGCGCGTGTTCCATCGCCTCGAGGAAGTGCACCGCGCTGATCGGGGTCGTGGAGGCCGGTTTGAACAGGACCGCGTTTCCGCAGATCAACGCCTGAACGACAAACTCGCCCGGCAGCAGCCAGGGATAGTTCCAGGGCGTGATGACCGCCACGGTGCCGAGCGGCTCCCGCCGGAGCAGGTACATCATCTCCGGCTTGGAGTAGCCCTCGAGCACCGGCGTCTCGACGCGCTTGAGGTCCTCGGTGTTCCAGAGGAGGTTCGGGATCACTTCGGAGACTTCCAGCCGCGACTCCTTGATCGGCTTGCCCTGCTCGAGCGTCAGGTCGAGCGCCCAGGCCTCGATGTTCGGTCGGATCGCCTCGGTGATGCGACCCGCGAGCACCGCCCGGTCCTTGATCGATAGGCGGGCGATTCGGGGCTGGGCGTCCTCGGCGGCATCGATTGCGCGGCCGACGTCCTCGCGCGATGCCTTCGGCAGCGAAGCGAGGACGTGACCCGTGGCCGGGCTTCGGACTTCGAAGGTCTCTCCGCTCGCGGCGTCGCACCATTCACCGTCGATGTACATCTGGAGATGCGGGACATCCATGGCGGGCCACCCCGGCCGGGCGGACGGGCGTCGGGGTAAAAGGGGTGACGGAGTCGCCGGCCGCTACGGCAGGCTCCGGCCCGGCGGAGGCGGGCTCTGGCCCGGGTGCGGCGGTGGCAGGATGCCCGGCTCGGTCATTGCGCCCGGTCGGGGTCGACTGGGCGTTGAGGAGGCGGGAGGAACGGCGGACTTCTCTGACGGTGCGGAGTCCAGGTTCGACAGCGCCTGCTCGAAAATGGCCAGGCCCCGTTCCAGGAGCGGGTCCTCGATCGTGAGCGGCGCCATGAACCGCAGCGCGTTGTCGTAGCTCCCGCAGGTGTGCATCAGAAGCCCGTTCCGGAAGAGCTCGCTGCGCATCGCCTTCGCGCGCTCATCCCAGGGCGTCTTGCGAGCCGTGTCCTTGACGAACTCGACCCCGATCATGAAGCCGCGGCCCCGCACGTCGCCAATGGACGGATGCGTCCCCGCATACTCGCGGAACCGGGCCTGAACCTGTTCCCCCCGACGTGCGGCGAGGGAGACCCACTGCTCCTCGCGGAGAATCTTGAGCACCTCGGTGCCCACGGCGAGGGCGAGCGGATTCCCCCGGTACGTTCCAAGGTGGAAGCCCTTCGGGAGCTCCTTCACGAGATCCTCCCGGTAGGCCACCATCGACGCCGGGATTCCTCCTCCGATCGTCTTGGCGATGCAGACGATGTCGGGCGTCACGTTCCAATGGTCGACGCCCCAGAACTTTCCCGTCCGGCCCAGTCCCGTCTGGACTTCGTCGGCGATCAACAGGAGTCCATGCTCGTCGCAGAATTCCCGGAGCGACGGAAGGAAATCGTCCGGTGGAACGACATAGCCTCCCTCCCCGAGGATCGGCTCGACCAGCACCGCCGAGGCGTGGTCCACCCCGGAATACGGGTCGTTGAGCAGGTGCTCCATGTAGCGGACCACACCCTGGGCGCTGTCGGGCGTGTTCAGGACGGGACGGTACGGGTTCGGGAACGGGACCCGGATGACCTGGCCCCCGCGGAAGGAGCTCGTGGCCCGGTACCGCCGGCCGCCGGTGAGGTTGACGGCGCCCCCGTGGACGCCATGGTATGCGCCAGAGAACGCGAACGTTCCGCTCCGGCCGGTGGCAAAGTCCGCGAGGCTCACCGCCGCTTCCGTGCAGTCCCCGCCCGTGATACAGAACAGGACCTTGGCGTGATTCCGGAGGGTACCGGGCAGCGCCGCAGTCAACTGCTCCAAGAACTCGATCCGGGCCTCGGTCGGCACCTCGAGGGCATGCCAGACCTTGTCGGCCTGCCGGTGCAGTGCCGCCACAAGGCGAGGATGGCGGTGGCCCAGGTTCAGGACCGAGATGCCGGCGACCCAGTCAATGTACCGGTTTCCGTCGACGTCCTCGACCGTCGATCCACGCGCCTCGCGAATCGCCATAGGGAAGTACTTCGAGTACGCGACCGCGTCGGTCTCGAGCCGGCCCTGGGACGCCAGGAGGCTCTGCGACTTCGGGCCCGGAGGCGGCGTCAGAATCCTTGGCGCGTCCGGGAAGCTCAGCCAGTTCTCTGCCATGTCCCACCCTTCCGACTCCGCTCCGAGAACTCAGCGGCCGTATCAAGCCGTCGGGACGCGAACTGTCGGGGACAAGAGCCATTTTCCCCCGGCGCGGGTTCGCGGGGTTCCGTGACCGAAGCGGTCGGCCATCGGGTGGACATCCATGTTCACCCCACTCGCTACTCCCGGCACGGTCCGACGTTCGCCGAAAAGAATCGGATCGAGTTCTCGCCCCAGGGACTTCTCCGGGAAATGGATTCCGCCGATATCGGCTACGGAGTGTTCCTCTGCCCCCGTCTTGCCCCGAGCCTGGAGGCCGGCCTCGCGGATGTGTCCGAGGTGGCCCGGAGCAGCCACGGCCGGTTCCTGCCCACCGGTACGGTCGACCCGACGCAGGGCGAGGCGCAGATCGACCACGCGACCCAGCTCTGGAGCCGGAACGACCCGCCACTGGTCGGGATCAAACTGTATCCCGGCTACCTCCCCTTCGACGTGACCGATGTCCGTCTCGAGCCGGTCTACGCGTGGGCGGAACGCGCCCGCGTTCCGGTATGGGTCCACCAGGGAGACACTTCGGACCCCGACGGTCTGCTCCGGTACGTCCGGCCCATTTTGCTCGACGAGGTGGCGGTGAGATGGCGCGGAGTACGGTTCGTGCTTTGCCACCTCGGAAATCCGTGGATCGAGGAAGCGGCCGAGGTCGTCTACAAGAACGAGAACGTCTACACCGATACGTCGGGGCTGCTCAACCCGTTCGCGGAGCGCTACGAGGCGCAGGTCCAGCGGATGCGGACCCGGCTGCGGCATGCAGTCCTCGCGGTTGGAGATGTGCGAAAGATCCTGTACGGTTCGGACTGGCCGATCAGCTCGATTGCAGATGCGGTCGGGTTGGTCGAAGGACTCGACTTTCCGAGAGAGGACAAGGACCGTATCCTCGGCGGGAACGCCCGGGAGCTGCTTCGGCTTCCGGGCTAAGACCCATCGACCCGGCCCCGTCGCACTCCGGGAGCGTCTCGGTGGAAAAGGTTCGTAAGCCGGTGGGGCTACCACCTGGGAGACCGTGGCGCTCGGAAAACGGATCGATATCCACGTCCACCTGAGCCAGTACTGGCCCGACCTCGAACGAAACTCGTACCGACGGGGGCTGCAGTTCACGGTCCCGTCGCTCCTGCGGGAGCTCGACGCCCAGTCGATCGGCTTCGCGGTGCTGCTTCAACTCTACTCGAACCCGACCCCCGAGGAGGTACTTCGGGAGGGTGAGGAGATGTTCACGAAGAGCGGAGGTCGCTTGCTCAAGACGGTGACGGTGGACCCAACCCGCGGTGCCGAGGCGGTGCAGCACACGCTCGACCTCTGGGCCAAGGCCCGAGACCTCGTCGCGATCAAGCTCTATCCGGGCTACCGAGAGTTCTACCCGCACGACTCACGGCTGGAGCCGGTGTACGAGTTCGCCCATCGGAGGCGCGTTCCGGTAATGATCCATCAAGGGGACACACTGGACCCCGATGGGCGGGTCAAGTACGCACGGCCGCTGGAGGTCGATGAAGTGGCGGTTCGATACCGGGACGTACGGTTCGTACTCTGTCACCTAGGCAATCCCTGGGTCGAGGAGCTGGCCGAAGTGGTGTACAAGAATTCGAATGTATACACCGACACTTCGGGACTGCTGGCGAACCCGGCCGTGCCGTACTTCCGGGAGATGTTCGGCCGCGCGCAGCGGCGGCTCACGAACGCCATCGCGGCGATCGGTGACGCCCGACGGGTGCTCTATGGTTCGGACTGGCCGCTCGAGTCCATCGAGACGGCGGTGACGCTGGTCCAAGGGCTCGATCTGCCCGAGGAGGACCGGGAGCGGATCCTCGGAGGAAACGCCCGCGAATTGTTGCGCCTCGACGCGCCCGGCTGACCGGGGGCTCCTCGCCGCTCGATCTCCAGGTGGTTGCGTCGCGCGCAAGACCGTCGCAAGCCCGAGACTTGATATTCGGTGGGCCTCGTCCCGGGACCTATCGCGGCGGGAGAGCCGGCGGTTTTCTATGGTACGAAGCCTCGAGGCTGCGCTCACGAGTGCGCCGGTCTTCTTTGAACCGGTCCCGCCCTCGCTCCGGACCCGTCCGGATCGCATCGAGGCCTACTTCCAGGAGCTCTCCCAACAGCTGCAGGCGGTCGATGCGCTCGACGCCGTGGATGTGCCGGAGCTCATCGACGAGAACCACGAGGGCCGCCCCTACTACCGGACGGCCGACCCCCGGCAGGTGGGCCGGCTGCTGGCCGACAAGGTCCAGCGACCGGTGGTTGTCAACAAGGTCGTCGCGCACCTGCCCTCTTCCGAGGCCTTGGTCGCCTGGGCGCAGGAGACGGTCGACGCCGGTATCCGCAACGTCGTCTTGGTCGGCGGTTCGAGCCGGTACATTCCGTACCCGGGTCCCCAGGTCATCGACGCCGACAAGGCCTGCGCGACTCTCCTCCGGACGCACGGAGGACAGCTCGGGAACATCGCGATACCGCAGCGCCAGGGAGAGGCGCACCGAATGCTCGCCAAAACGCGGGCCGGTGCCTCGTTCTTCACCACGCAGATCCTGTTTGACAGCGAGAGTCTCTGCCGGACGCTTCGGGAATACGACGCGCTCTGCCAGAAGGCCGGAGTCCCTCCGGCGGCGGTCCTTCTGAGCGTCGCGCCGCTCGCCGACGAGACCGACGCCGAGTTCGTGCGTTGGCTCGGAGCGGACATCCCCGAGGCGGCGGAGCGGTGGATCCTCAATGGCGACGAGAGCTTGGCGGGCGACCGTGCGATCGAGCACGCCCGCCGGGTCTGGGACGAGACGCGGGCCGTGGTCGAGAGCGACGGGCTGAGTCTCGCACTGGGAGTCAACATCGAACAGCTAACGCAGCGTCACCTGGAGGTGGCTCTGCGAATGCTGTCCGAGCTCTCGACGGTCGTCCGTCAGGGTCGTTCTCCCTGAGCCCCCCAACGGCGTAGAGCGCCGTCGGAAGACCAGACAGTAGTGGTGATGATAGTTCGGAACGAAGGTGGAGGGAAAGCCCCAGATTCCGAGCGGCTTGGCGTCCTGGCACCAGATGCGCTCGCCCTGGAATTCCAGCGAGCCTCCGTCGAGTTCCCGCGCCAGGTCCCAAGCCAGAGTTCGGAACCGGCCCCCCACGTCTCGCAGGTTCTGCGCGACCACCGCGAGGTATCGGCCCGGCTCCAGTACGGTAGCGGCCTCGCGGAGAACCCCGACCGTCTCCGATAGAAAGGTGGGGTAGTCGTGAAGGTTGCCGAGGTCCCGCGGGTCCTCGGAGTACGTCGTCGGCAGACCCGCAGCGACCCGGCTCCGGTGGGCGGACCGAGAACCCCCCCGGCTCTTGCTGAGCATGTCCCAGTACGGCGGAGAGGTCAGGATGAACTGGACCCGGGGAAGCCGGTGGGTGCGCCAAACTCGGCGTAGCTGTCGGGCATCGGCGACGAGTACCCGGTTCGTCCGTTCTGGAGAGTCCCGGGCGATCCGCCGATTCGCGAGTCGGGCATAGTCGGCCTGGACCTCAAGGCCGATGGCTCGGCGTCCCCGGCGGACGGCGGCCACGAGAGTCGACCCGGTTCCCGCGAACGGATCGAGCACCCATTCCCCGGGTACCGTGAAGAAGCCGACGAAGCTCTCGCACAGCTCCTCGGGGAACTTGGCCGGATGCAGTCGCTCCTTCGCGCTCCGCCGAGGGGGCCGGGTGACGAACCACGACTTGGTGAAGCGCACCCAGTCGGTCCCCGACAGGTCGTTCAGCCGGGGACGGTGGGATCGGTTCCGGCCGCTTCCCCGCACGCGTCCGACAGTCGAAGCCAAGGGAAAAGGGATCGGTTCGAGCTCACGGAGGCAGGAGCTGGCGAGCGAGGCCGGGCAACTCGGAGAGTGCCGGGATCCGGTACTCCGCCGTTTCCAGCTCCGGGGCCGGCGGCGCGAACACCTGCCGGTAGCGGGCGCCATAGTTCTGGGCGCCGGTAAAAAGCACTCCCGCCCGGAGCCCGGCGGCCTGAGCCCCCACCAGATCGGACCAGCCGTCGCCGACGTGGATGGCCCGGTCCCTCGAGACACCCAGAACGCCCAAGCAGTGCCAGAAGATCTCGGGCGCCGGTTTGGTCCACGGCAGCTGGTCGCTGAAGGCCCAGGCGTCCACGAACTGTCCAATACCGACCCGTTCGAGATGACGCTGGAGCGCCTCTCCCGGTTCCCCGACGGTGTTCGAGATCACTCCGATCCGGAAGCCCTCGGTCCGAAGGCTCGAGAGCGCATCCAGAGCCCCCGGAGTGAGCTCGAACGCTGTACGGTCCAGGAGCTCCACGATCGCCCGTACGAGTTCGAGGGGCTGCGCCGTGCGTCCCAGCCGTCGCGCTGCATGCATCCCTTGCACCGTGAGGGGGATGGAGATCCCTCGTCGGGATGCCTCGGCAGCTTCGGCCTGCGCCTCGGCGACCGCTCGGCGTGGGTCCCGCAGCACCGGGTGCCGTGCACGCGGTGACCGGGGCCACGAGGCTACGACACGCGCCATAGTGTCGAGCTGTGCCAGCATGTACTCTTCCTCGGCGTCGGGAGGAAGAAATTCGAGCGTATGCCACAGGTCGAGGAGCACCGCGCGCGAGCCGCCCATCGAGTAATCCAGTGGCCACGTCTCGGGGGTGGTCTCCCGAGCCGGCCGGAAGGGCGCGGTCGGGACTCCTCCCGGTCAGCCGCTCGGAGGCGGTGGGTAGGGCGGGGGGCTACTCCAAGACTGCGCCGGCGGCGGGGTCTTCCGTCCCCGGGTCAGGGCGAGGACGAGGAAGAGAACCGCCAGCACCGCAAGAACGGCGATCAGTCCGTAGGCCAGGGGACTGAGGTAGGTGGAGGCCGGGGACACGGCCGAGAGCGAAACGGCAAGCCGCTGGGTGCTCCCCGTTACGATGTCTACGGTCGTGACGTACGGGACGTATCCGGACGCCGTTACTTCGA
>JASHOK010000029.1 GCA_030041175.1 Thermoplasmata archaeon
GTCAGTTCGTCCAGGCCGACCACGACATCGGGACGCGGGCCACTGGACGTAAGCAGCGTCGTGGCGAGGTCTCCGCTGACGTACTCCACGCACACGTGGCTGTGGGTCGCGTTCTCGAAGTCACCGAAGACCGTCGCCCGGGCTGCGGTCGGGTCCGGCCCGGAGTCGAAGAACGTGTCGTAGGTCTCTACGACAAGCGAGTGCGGACCGCTCTGGCAGGAGCTAGTGGTCGCAGCGACGTAGTAGTACGCCCCGAAGCCCGCGGTAATCGCGAGCGCGGCGATTACGACGGCCCAGGCCCGCCGACCCGCGAGGAGCGAGCGCGGGCCGGTGCGCAGAGACCCTGAGGATTCGTTACCCATGCCCTCCGCTCACAGCGGGGGATTCTACGCGGCGGACCATGGCCTTCCCTTCGCCGGTATTGTCCGGTTCAGGTTCAAGGGGTCGACAGACATGCTCTGTCCTCTCAGCCGCGTAGCAGCTCCCCCAGCGCCAGCCCCGAAGCAGGCAGCGGATAAGACGCTGCCGGAACGTAGCGGAAATCAGCTTCGAGCCGGAGCGTGCCCCTTTCGCTCCACCACGGCCCAGTAGGAGTCGAGGAACGGCGGCCGAATGGGACCGTCCATGCCGCGCACGCGGCCCCCGCGCCCCGTGAAACGTCCTACGCGGGACACGCTCGAGCCGGCTCGGACGAGTGCGCCCGTGACCTCCTCGACCCGGGAGGGATCCACCGCGAGGAGTAGCGTTCCCTCGCTGCTGGCAGCCAGCGGGTCGAAACGGAACAGTTCGGCCACCCGCTCTACGACCGGATCCACCCACGCTCCGTCCAGGTCCACGTCCAGGTTCCGGTCCGAAGCCGCCGCCATCTCCCAGGCGGCGCGACGTAGACCCCCCTCCGCCGCGTCGTGCATGGCCCACACACCCTGGTCTCGCACGCCGACGGCCGCCGCCCGGAGCGCGTCCGGTACCGTCGTCATCTGTCCGGCGAACTCGAGAGCCCTCCGGAGGTCCGCGGCACCCAGGCGGTCCCGGATCTCCGTCGGGTAGAACGTCGCGAGCATCGCCGTGGCTTCGACGGCCGGCGTCCGAGCCACCAGCAGGATGGCGCCCGACGGAATCGAGGCGGTGGTCACGTACTCTCCCTCGCGGGCGGTGGCGAGCAGCGTTCCCGCGCCGACCATCGGGAACGAGATCCCCTCGTACCGACCGGTGTGACCGGCTACGAGCTGAGTGCCGAGTCGACGCGCCTCCCTGCCGAGGACCCTCAGAATCGTCGAGAGGACGGTGTCCGGGGTCTCGGGCGGGACCAGCAGGTCGATTGCGCCCCAATCCGGCTTCCGTCCCGTGGTCGTGAGGTCGCTCGCGAGTATCTGAAACGCAAACCAAGCGGCCCGGTCCCAGCCCAGGCGGGGCTCCACGTAGAGCGGGTCGCTCTTGACGATCAGTGCCCGGTGGTGCGGGAGCCGAACGACGCCAACATCGACGCCCGTCCGGGGCCCGACCAGCACATCGCGGCGCGCCTGGCCGAGATGCGGCCGAACCGCCCGCTCGAAGAACTCGGGCGAGATCTTCCCCGGGTGGGAGCGGTCTCCGATATCCCCTCCTCGCCTCGGCATCTCGTCCTCGCACCGGGGCGAGAGTATGTAAGCGCCGGGGGACCTCCGGAGCTCGTGCTCTCCGCGGTCGAGTTCTTCGCAACCGGGCTGCTGCTCGGACTCGCCTTCATCATCCTCGTGTTCCTGTTCACGCTCTGGCGACACAGGCGCCGGGAGCGCCGCGCCGCCCTCGCGGAATCGCACGGGTCGGACGGCCCGCGATAAGCGTTTGAACTCCGACCCGTCGGCGGGCCCGTGCAGGCCCCCCGGCGACGGCTGCTCGTACTGGGCCTCGACTCGGTTCCGCCGGAGTTCCTGTTCGAGCGGTTCCTACCAAAGATGCCACATCTCCGGGCACTCATCGAGCGGTCCCGCTACGGGACGCTCACGAGCACCGACCCCCCCATCACGGTGCCCGCCTGGGCGGTGATGTTCACCGGAATGGACCCGGGCTCGTTGGGACTCTACGGCTTCCGGCACCGGAGACCCGGTTCCTACACCGACATGTACACGCCGACCCCGCAGATCCTCCCGGCACCGCCGCTGTGGTCCCTGCTCTCCCGGCTGGGACGGCGGGTGGCGGTGATCGGAATGCCTCCCGGCTATCCGCCTCCGGCCGTCAACGGCGTCTACGTATCGGATTTTCTCACGCCGGACGACGCGAAGGACTTCGTGACGCCGCACTCGATGGCCGCCGAGATCCAATCCGTCGCCGGCGGGTACGACTTCGACATCACCTTCCGGGCGGAGGACCGGCCCCGGGTGGAACGCGAACTGTTTGCGATGACCCGGAAGCGGTGGGCCGTCGCCCGCCACCTCTGGAAGAAGGAGCCTTGGGACCTCTTTGCGATCCACGAGATCGGTACCGACCGGCTGCATCACGCGTTCTGGAAATTTTTCGACGCCCACCATCCCCGGTACGTCCCGGGCTCCGAGTACGCGGACGTCGCGGACCGGTACTACGCGCTGCTCGACCAGGAGATCGGTGCCCTCCTCGACCTCGTGCCTCCGGACGTGTCGATCCTCGTCGCTTCCGACCATGGGAGCATGGCGATGCACGGCTGCTTCTGCATCAACCAGTGGCTGCAGCAGGAAGGATACCTGCACTTCAAGAGCCGCGCGCCCGCGCCGGGCACGGCGTTCGAGGCGCTCGAGGTCGACTGGGACCGGACTACGGCTTGGGGGGCGGGGGGTTACTACGCGAGGATCTTCTTCAATGTCAAGGGCCGCGAACCGAGAGGCCGAGTTCCCGTCGCCGACGTTCCCGCACTGGCCGAGAAGATCGGCGCCGCGTTGGTCCGAGTCCAGCGGCCGGACGGAGCTCCGCTCGGGGCGCGCGTCCTGGCTCCGGCCAAAATCTACCGGGAGGTCCGGGGAGACCCACCGGACCTCATGGTTTACTTCGGCGACCTCCGGTGGCGCTCCGCCGGTACCCTGGGCCATCCGGCGCTCTTCCTCACGGAGAATGACACCGGCCCGGATGACGCGGTCCACTCCTTCGATGGCGTCTTTGCCTTCGCTCCGCCGGGGGCGGGCAAGCAGGAGCACCTGCCGGCTCAGCGGATCGTCGACATCGCACCGACCCTTCTCCGGCACCTGGGTGTCCCGGTCCCACCTTCGATGCAGGGGCGGCCCATCGAAGCACTGCTGTGACCTTCCGTCGGGATCGGCGGCGGCGGCGCCGGCGAGGTCAGCGCGGGCGGAGCGCCGCGCGATCCTCGCGGTATGCCGTCTCGATGAGCTCGAGGAACGTGAACTCAAGTTCCGAAGCGGGGATCTTCTTCGACTCGACATCGGCATAGAGGTCGACCTGGGTCTGCGAGCCCTTCGGCGAGTAGACCATGGCGAACCGCGTGCCAGCCAGAAGGCCCTCCAGCTCCTCGTTCACGATACAGAGCGGAGGCACCACCGTCGAACGGGTCAGGAACCGAGTCCACTGGCCCCGGTAGTAGCGCTCCGCCGTGATCAGGGAGGCGGCCCCGGCCAGCCGGCGGCCTCGCACGTTTCGCAGCGAGCGCACGTGCGCCGCGCTATGGCGGTCCGAGGAGAAGTAGGCCCAGATGTCGGCCAGCGGCAGGTCGAAGCGGGCTCCGGTGTCTTGGAGATAGACCATGGCTCCTCTGCCTCGCCCTTCGCCCGGCGGCTTACTCCGGCGCCGGCCGGGGGCCCGGGATTACCTTCGGCTGCTCGGCCTCGGTCGGCATCCCGGTCTTCCCCTCGACGATGTCGCAGTCGCGCCAGTTGATGCCGACGGTGACCTTGGGAAACGCCACCTTGAGGGTGTAGTTCGCGATCTTTCCGACCACGAGGCCGGAGGCGCCCGGCATCAGGTTCGGATTCATGACCGTCAGGTCCCGGACGAGGATCACACGGGTCTGGTTGAACACGATCCGGGAGAGTTCGCTGCGGTCCTTCATCCGGCCGACTCCGCGGCGCCGCGAGGCTGTCCGGCCCCTAAAGATTGCGGGAAACGACCGATGAAGCCTTTTTACGGTCGGGGCGGGTTAGGCGCCGGCCCGGTACCTCATGGCGTCCGCAGGTCATCGGCCCGAGAAATCCGAGAAGACCGTGCACCTGAGGATCGACCCGAACGATGAAAGCACGACCCTCGAGGACGTCCTCTCCAAGATCTCCGACCTCCAGCGAAAGCACCCGGACCGGGAGGTCTTCTTTGACGGCGACGAGTATGCCATCTGCTCCCGGCCCAAGCGGACCAAAGCCGCCGCTGTCCACTGACCGCCCGAGCCTGGGCGTCCCGCTCTTCATTCTCAACCTGAAGGCCTATCCTCAGCGGCTCGGCCCGGGGGCGTCCCTGCTGGGCCAGGCGTTCGAGGAAAAGCTCCACGCCGCCAAGGTGTCTGGTGCGATCGCGCCTGCGGCCGCGGATCTGGGCGTCCTCGCCGGAGCGCTCTCGATCCCCGTCATCGCCCAGCACGCGGACGCGCAGGGGGCGGGCGCCCGAACGGGCTACCTGGTTCCCGAGGCCATCCGAGCCGCCGGTGGCAGGGGCAGTCTGGTCAACCACTCCGAACATCCGTTGCCATTGGCAGTGATCGGCACGACGCTGCATCGGCTGCGCTCGCTCGGCCTCGTGGCCGTGCTCTGTGCACGCGGGGTGGCCGACGCCCGTCGGCTGGCGGCCTTCCGGCCCCCCTATCTCGCGGTTGAGCCGCCCGAGCTCATCGGCGGCACGCGCTCGGTCTCCGCGGCACGGCCCACCGTCGTTTCTCGGAGCGTTCAGGCGGTCCACGCGATCTCTCCGGAGACGCATGTGCTGTGTGGCGCCGGAATCCACACCCGGTACGACGTGTGGAAGGCCCTGGCCCTCGGCGCCGAAGGGATCCTGGTCGCGAGTGCTGTAGCTCGAGCCGAAGACCCGAGTGCGGCGATCGACGAGCTTCTCGCGGGGTTCCGGGTGCCGGACGCGGCCCCCGGCTAGCGGATCCGCTCCAACGCGAAAGAGCCGATGATGAGCTGCCGGTTCGTGGCACGGTACTCGACCCAATCCCGGGTCTGTACGTCCCCCAGCCCCTGCACGGACAGGTAGGCTCGGTCCCGGTCCTGCTTGAACCGGATCGCGCCGTCAATCCGGCTCTGGGCCACTTCGATCCGCGCGTCGGGGACGGTGCCCTGGTCGACTAGGTAGACCCCCAGCGCCGGCCGCGCCTTCAGGATGCCCACGAAGTTCTGGAAGAAGGAGAAGGCCTCCTTTTCGTCGCTCTGGGCGAGACAGGTCGAGAGGTTGAGGAAGCCGACGCGGAAGCTGCTCGCCTTGGCCTTCTCGGCCAGCTGCGCGGCCTTCACGAGGCCGGTCAGGATGCCGGCATGATCCGAGGGGCCCTTGACCACGACCCGCGACGCTTCGGTCGCCGCCGAGGGGTCTGCCGCCGGATTGGAGGCATCGATCCAGGTGACCAGTCCCAGCTGTTCGTACTCCTTGAACTGCGACGTCACCTTGCCGATGTCGGCTGCGATCTCGTCCGGCGACCGGGTGGTCGTCACCAGCAACGCGGGTTCGCCCCGGCGCAGGCCCTCCGCGATGAACGAGTAGAGCAGGATCTCCTTGCCCGTGAACGCCGGCCCTACCAGCAGCACGTGAGCCTTCGGCGGGAACCCGCCGACCAGGAGATCGTCTAGGCGCGAAGTTCCGGTCGGAAGCCGGTCCGTCTGGCGTGTGACGGTCGGTGCGGCGAGGGTGCCTTCCCCGCCGCCCACCGTGGCGGCCGCCTCGGCCCGCTGGCGCAAGAGCTGTTGCTCGCGGTCCTTGAGCTGCTTCTCCCGGAGGTCCAGCATCCGCTCCCGTTCCGCCAGGTCGGCGGCGGCTCCACCGCCCGCCCCCCCGGCGAGCTCGGGCCACTTGCTCTGCGACAGGGAACGGACCGAGAGCTCCGATTCTTTCGCTTCGTTCATGCGCTCCCGTTCGATCAAGTTCCGCTCGCGGCGGGTGAGGTCGTCCCGCAGCCGGCTGACCTCGACCTCCTTGTCCTTCACCTTGGTCTCGCGGGTCGAGAGGAGCTGTCCGATCCGGTCGACCTCGCCGACCTGGAGGCCGACCTTGCTCTCCCGCTCGTCCAGCTTCTGTAGTCGCTCGGAGGCCTTCTTGACCGCTTCTTGGTACTGGGCCTGGAGCTGCCGGGCCGATTCGGCGCGTTGGTTGGACTCGGTCTCGAGCTGCTTTACCGAGAGGTCGCGGATCGTGAGCGCCTGCTCCCGACGGCCCAGGTCCTCCCGGGCCTTCTTGGCCTCCTCAAACGACGTGTCGAGCTGCTTCGTTCGGGCGGTGAGCGCGGTACGCTCCTCGTCGAGCCGGGCCCGGAGCTGAGCGACCTCCACCTCCCGCTTCGCGACTTCCTGCGTCTTGAGGGCTAGGGAATTCCGGTCCGCCGAGGCAACGGAGGCGAGCCCCTCGCGTCCGCGCAGATCGCTCTCGAGCTTCATCAGCTCGGCGGTCTTCTGCTCCAGAGTGGACTGCCGGCTCGCGAGACGGGTCTCTAGCGTCCGGAGGTCGTTCGTCTTCTGCGTCAAATCGTCCGTGCCGGCCTTCAGCTCGAGCTCACGCTTGCCGAGCTCCGTCTCGCGGTCGCCCACCGACTTTTCGCGTTCGATGAGCCGCTGCTGGCGGCTCGCCAGTTGCTGGATCTGAAGCTTGAGGGTCGAGTCCTTGTCCTCGAGCGCCTGCTTGGCCGCCTCGGAACGGGAGCTGTCGACCTGCACGGCCTGCTCCCGCTTCACGAGATCGGTCGCGCGCTTCCGGAGGTCGCCCTCGAAGGCGTCGAGGGCCGTTCGGTCGGTCTCGTAGGTCCGGCTCTTGTCGTCGAGCGCGGCCTGGGAGCTCTCGACGTCCGCCTCCCGGCGGATCAGAGCCTGCTCGCGGAAGTTGAGGGCATCATCCCGTCGCTGGAGATCCTCCGCAAAGGCCGACAACTGGCCCTGGCCCCCCGCCATGACCTCCCGCTCGTGGACCTCGGTCCCCGACGAGATCAGGTGCAGGAACGACCCCGAGGTTTGGACGAGCACGGCCCCGGCGAACAGGGTTGTGCCCAGGGCGCTCGCAGTCTGAAAGGCCGTGTGGGTCAGGTACGGGAAGTACAGGGTCAAGGCGACCGGAACCGGGATGACTGCAGCCGCGATCGCGACGATCTTCCGCTGGCTCCAATCCTGCCACGTGAGCGCCATCCCGATGAGCGGCAGGGCGATCCCGAGGAGGGTCAGCGGGTACAGCGCCGGAAGCAGGTCCCACCGGCCCGTCGGCCCGTACTGGGTAACGCGGGCGGCGAAGAGGAACACCAGGAATGCGTTGAACGCGACGGAGATCCAGGTGACAATGAAATGAGCCTCGGCGTGCGAGAACCGCTCGGCCTGCCACTTGACCTGCAGGCCGATCAAGGAGAGCGCCACACCCCCGGCGAGCGGGATGATCACGGGGAAGAAGGTCTTCGGCAGCGGCGAGGCCGTGAAGTGGATACCCGGCTCGACAAACAGCACGAGCAAGGCATCCACGAAGAGCGCGACGGAGACGGCCACCGTGTAGTAGTGTGCCGAGCGGCCGATCTTGAGTTGGATCAGAGCGTCCTGCCGGGCCCGTTCGAGTTCCGCGGGCGAAGGGCGCACCGGACCCCGGCTCGCTGACGCTGGCGCATCGGTTGAACTAGAAGGGCCAGGGGTGGCCCGGGACCGTTGCTTGGCCACGGAGCTCGCCACGACTTCAAGCGGTGGCGCCGTTACTTAATCGTACGCACCGGAGCCGAGCCCGAGCGCAGCGGGACGCGTTCCGCAGCCATGAGGACGGCGGCAGCGGACCTCATTCGATCGGGTCGGCGCCCGATGCTCTCCTCGAGATCGAGGAGATGGGCCCAGGCGGCCGGGGACTCTCGGGGACTCGCGAGCCGAGCCGCGTCGTTCCCCAAACAAGGGGCGACGGCGAGGACCTCGCGGAAATCAAACCCCTCCGAGCGCAGCTGCGCCTCGACCTCCAGGACGGAGAACTTGCGGAACGCCGTTTCCCGGTCCCGAGCGTGCGGTACCGGCTCGAAACCCTCCCGGAGTACTCGGGGTTCGACCGCTCTCACCGGCGCAGCCAGCAACCGCGCGATCGCCCCGGTGGGCAGCCGGTGGAGGTACCGGGACCGTTCGCCGGGCCCGCAGACGAACTCCACCAAGAGACGCCCGCCGGGTTCCACGAGCCCGGCCATCCGTGCCAGTAGAGGCGCCGCATCGCCCTCCGCGAATCCGAGGACGTTGCCCATCAGCGCCACCTGATGAAAGGTCCCGGTGCGGAAGGGAGGATAGACCGCGTCGCCCTGGACCAGGCTCGGTGGGCGGCCTTCCTCCTCCCGGGACTCGCGAAGCCGGCGGAGCATGGCCTGCGACATTTCGAGTACGATGATCCGGTCCGCCGGCCCTCCGACCAGCGAGGTGAAACGTCCCGGGCCGGGACCCACCTCCAGGGCCCGGCCGGCCGTGGACGGCCGGTGGCGTTCGAGAAACCGTTCCCGAAGCTGGCGGTACAGGTCTCGAAGAGGAGTGCCTTCGAACCGCTTCCACTCTCGGTCGACCCGATAATCGTCCCACTCGAGAAACCGGTGCCGGCCGGATTCTGGGGACGGCGGAACCGGCCGTCGGGCCGAACCCCGGAACGGAACTTTGGGTGGAGGCGACGTGCGTGGACCAGGCATCCTCGGCTCTCCGGGGTGGTTACCCGGCTCGCGGCCGGTGCTTATAAAGCCCCGACGCCGTTCGCCCGTAGAGGATTTCGAGATGCCCTACTACGAATGTCCAAAGTGCGGGGGAGGATACGTCATCGACGTGCCTCCGAGCGCTCGCCCCACGTGTGACCGCGACGGAGCCCGGCTCAAGCGCGCCAGCGATGCTTCCTACAGTCGGTACTCGCGCGACAAGTAGTTCACCGGCGCGGCGCACGCCGCGTCCCGCGATGGCGCGACCGGACCGCCTTTCTCGCGTCGCGAACGATCTCATCGTGGTCGAAGGCTAGCGCCGGAAGGCCCCGGAGGGGCAGCCAACGCGCTTCGGCCGCGTCCGAGCCTCCGCGGGGAGGGCTCCGCCGTCCCCTGAGTCGGAATGCGACCGTGACGGTCGGCCCGCGGGGGTCCCGCCCCGGCCGCGAATATACGCCCAGCAACGTCACCGAGGTTGGGCGAAGGCCGGTCTCCTCCTCCACTTCGCGCCGTACCGCCGTTTCCACGGATTCGCCGGGCTCCACGAAGCCGCCGGGAAGGGCGAGCCGACCACGAAACGGGTCGTGTCCCCGAACAACGAGCAGAATCTCGCCGCGGTCGATCCAGACCCCGTCGACCGTGA